>CAMVPJ010000064.1 GCA_947169395.1 uncultured Caryophanales bacterium | reverse complement strand
TACAACTTTTTTAAGAAATTTACAAAAAACACTTGTAAAAACTTAGAAAGTCACAATTCAGCATAATATGAAATATTAATATTAATTATTTCAATTGATTTTGAATAAAGTAATCCTGTATTATCACTATTAACATGACAAATATTAAAATGTTCATTATCAAAATCTTCTAAATTGAAATTAATTTGATAATACTTACTTATCTCTTTATAATCTTCACCTGGTTTTAACTCTTTACTTTCTAACCTAAATAAGAACGATAAGTTTCTATCTTTTACATCTTGTCCAAATGAAGTATTAACTTCAACATGCACATAGGCCTTATCTAATTTACATACTAAATCTACAGAATTCTTTTTATTTTTTCTATTATCACCAATTAATTCAGTATTAAGCAAACTTATAACTTCTACTTTCTTCTTTAAAACAGTAGATAATAAATAATTAAGCAATTCTACATGATTATAATCACCAAAAGTAAGTTTGAAGCATTTATCAAAGTATAAAGGAATGACTTCATCTTCAGCTAACTCATTTGTGTATGCACTCATTTATTCTCCTTTCTAAAAGGTACTAAATAAATATTATTTTAACAATTCCTTCTAACCACCTTTTATAAGTCAAAACTAATATCTATTCCTCCCTCTATTATATTATTAGTTATAACTTTCGAATTTCCTTCTTTTTTTGTTAAATTTCTTCAAAAAAGTATAAATTTCTTAGGGATTATAACTAACTGTTAATAGAATATATAAAATAAAAAAGATTACTCACTCGTAATCTCTTTCATTGCTTCTTCAAAACTATTTACATGGTGTTTAAACTTATCTGAATTATTATTAACTACATAAGATTCATAATTTGATAAAGAAATATCATTATCATCCTTACATATAGTATATATTTTATTATCTAATAAATTATAGTAATTAAGTAAATATTCTAAGCTCTTACCTTTGGATACTTTACTATTCGTAATATTAATAAAGTTTGTAGATACATAAGTACTAAGGCCATGAAACTTATTATTAAGTCCTACCTCTATTTCTTTAGCTACCCTTCTACTATTATATTTAGCAACTATCTTATTAGCAGATCGATAATAATCACTAACAAACCCAGTTGATACATCTATCTTAACATCAGTAATATATTTACTTGATGTAAGAGCATTATAAATAGGTCTTACATATTCTTTATCAATATCTAATCTATATATTACATTCATAAATTGATCAAATATAGACGCACCATCATTACATATAAAATAACTACAATTAAACTCTGAATTATTAATTATATTATTTACATTACTAATATTCTTACCAGTTGCGATAATAAACATATTACCATTACTTACAAAATTATTAACTATTTCAATATTCTTATCTAAATTATTTACAAATACACTATCACTAAAAGAACTAACTACTATCTTCACACTATCCCACCAATATATTACTTATAAAATCAATCAAATTAGTCATTGTATCCCCAATTAAATAAACTATATTCTTAAAACCACTAGTCTTAGCCTTACTATTATCAATAATAACTAATTTTGTATTATCATACTTTTTTAAAGTAATCTTACTATTATATCTTTTATACTTATTTATATAATCACTATCTACATCATTAGGCATATAAAAATATAACTTACCCTTTGATAAATAAATAGAATCCTTAAATACATATTTATAATGCTTTAATATTTGTTCATACTCTACAATTATATAATTAATACTTCCCTTTTTAAAATACTTATGAAGTTTTTTAATATTAATACTCTTACCATTAGATTCTAACTTTCTTTTTTTCTTTTGAAACAAACTAAATCGTTCACTCTTACTAATTTCAAAGGCATTAATATTCTTATTCTTCTTTATTGCATTAATTAATTTATCATCTATTCCAATAGCTAAAACATTACCTTCCATATTCTTTATTTCATCATATAAATATTTAAACATGTAAATCACCTACTATATCATTAATTATATAACTTGTAATAAGTAATCCTGCAGTAGCCGGTACAAATGAATTAGAAGGTATTACTTTTATACCTTTTTTAATAGGTTCCTCTCTACTACATACAACAGTTAACTTTTTTATACCTAAACATCTGCATTCATGCCGAATTAGTTTTGCTAGAGGATCATAATTAGTTTTATAAATATCAGTTATCTCAAGCCTACTAGGATCCATCTTATTTCCAGTTCCCATTGCAGATATAAGTTTAATATTTTTCTTATTACATAGTTTAATTAAACTTACCTTAGTTTTAACAGTATCACAGGCATCTACTACATAATCATAATCATCAACAATAGAATCAATATTACTATCATCAAGAAAAATATTAATTGCATTAACATTACAATTAGGATTGATAGACAATATTCTATTTTTTAATACATCTACCTTAGACTCACCAATATTATTTTGTGTAGTCATTAACTGCCTATTTAAATTAGTAATATCAATATTATCATTATCAATAATAGTAATACTACCAATTCCACATCTAATTAAAGACTCAACAGTATAACTACCTACTCCACCTACACCAACTACTAATACTTTTTTACTTTTTATATCATTTATTTTATCTTCAACTAATAACTCAAATCTTTCAAACATATTATCACTGCAATAATTGTATCATATTTAATAAAGTTTTTAAATACCGAACAAAAGTCAAAATAAATTTTGACTACTGCTTACCTCACGGTAAGCATTTTCT
>CAMVPJ010000063.1 GCA_947169395.1 uncultured Caryophanales bacterium | reverse complement strand
AATAAAATTGTAGATATATTAAAAATATTCTTAGTACAGATTATAACATCAATAATATATATATTGTTTATATTATTAGGTGTATTCATAATTATATTCTTTAGCAAGATTTTTTGTAGAACAAATATTATAGAAAGTATATCTATAACTATTGTGTGGTTATTCATTGTCCTAGTTTTAATCTTATTTAGTTTTATTTCTAATGCCATTAGTTATGCGACAATTAGTGCATTATTCTATAAACATAAAACAGATAAGAATGAGAAAATTAATCATATAAATTACAAGCAGATTATTAAAGAGAAAAAGCAAAGTAAAGTTTTTAAATATATTTTTGTTATTATAATGATTTTAGCACTTATCGGGGGTAGTTTGTTTACTTATCAAGTTATTACAGGTAAGACTAACCTTAATATAGAATATGTAAGAAAGATGGAGATAACTGCTCATAGAGGAGCTAGTGTAAAATATCCAGAAAATACTATGTCTGCTTTTAGGGGCGCAAAAGAACTAGGTGCTGATTGGATAGAATTAGATGTTCAGCAAACAAAAGATAAGCAAATAGTAGTATCTCATGATACAAATCTAGTACGTGTAACAGGAGTAAATAAAGATATTATTGACATGGATTATAGTGAGATTGAAAAGCTTGATGCAGGTAGTTTCTTTAATAAAAAATTTAAAGGTGAAAAAATTCCTTTATTAAGTGAAGTGTTAGAATATGCTAAAAATAATAATATTAGACTTAATATTGAATTAAAACCAACCGGTAAGGAAACTAATTTTGAAAAACAAGTAGTAGATTTAATTAAAGAATATGATTTTGAAAATAGATGTGTTATTACATCACAGATGTATGATGTACTTAAAAATGTTAAAAAGGTTGATAAAGATATTAAAACTGTTTATGTTATGAGTATAGCAATCGGAAATATAACTGATGCGAAATATGCTGATGCTTTTAGTGTTGAAGCCTCTAATGTTAATACATATCTAGTAAGTAAAGTACATAATGACGGTAAAGAATTATATGCTTGGACAGTAAATACTGAAGAAAGTATAAATAAAATGATTGATATGAATGTAGATAATATTATTACAGATAATATTGAACTTGGAAAAGAATTAGTTGAAAAAAGTAAGAATAGTAATCTTATTAATGAATTTATTAAAAATATATCTAATATCTAATTTTAAAATAACAATAAGTGGGGAATTAATCCTGCTTTTTTATAGTATTAGATAAAATATATTGACTTATGTATTTTACGTACATTACAATTTAATTGATGGAGGTATAATATGGTAGATGATTTTAGAATATCAATTATTAATGATACTTATATTAAGTGGTTAGATAGTTTTCAAGATTGTTTTGATGATACATATTTTGTTAAAGAAAATGTTCATAAATTAAATATAGATGACATAACTAAAGTAAAACATTTAAAGAGTCTATTCTTACTTCTTAATGAATATAGTGTAAAGAATGGATTAAGTAATAGTGTTAGTGCTTATAACTTAGAATATAATAATAAATTGTATTGTATTTCATATGAAGGTGAGTGTCATAGATGTAGTATAGGAAACAATAAAGATAACGCTATAAAATATAAAGATTTAAAAAAATATGTGTCTTGTAATATGAAAACTAATTTTGATTTATTAGAAAAAAGAGTAATTGATTCTTTAAATAGTACTGATTTAGAATATATAAGAAATGAACTAAACAAGATTAAAGATGCAACAGTAGTAAGTGGTGTAGGAGGTTCTAGTGTAGTTAGTAATTTTACATCTAAAGTAATTGGTAAAAAGAACAAAATTATTACTACAAATGTAGAACCAAGGGATTTCTTATATAATGGATTTAATGGATTTAAAAACGTAATTGCATGTAGTTATAGTGGTAATAATTATGGAGTAGATATGTCATTTAATAATGATATGAATAAATATTTGTTATCTAATAACTGTTCTAAATATAATGATGTAACTAATTTAGTTTATAATACAAATTATGGTAATGAGATTAGTTTTATATCTTTAGCCTCAACCTTAATACCTATTAGTGTAGTATTAAATTATTATCTAGATGGCATTAATAAAGAAATAATTAATAATATAAACGAATATAACTACGACTTTGATACAAGATGTAATCTATATGAAATATTTACAGGATATGATACAAGTACTGCATCAAAGTATTTAGAGTCAACAATGGTAGAAGCAGGTATTGGAATACCAATTATTCATGATAAATATGATTACTGTCATGGTAGGTCTAGTATGTGTTTTAATAATAATAGTAATGCTATATATTATAGTAGAAATACTGAGTTTGATAGATTTATGATTAATGAGTTGAATAAGTATTATAATGAAGTAATAGTAATAGAATCTAAATATAAAGATGACATATTAGATGATTATAATATGTTAATAGCTAGCATGTATCTTACAAAATATATATCAGAAAAGAAGAATATAGATTTATCAGATGTAAAGTATTGTCCAATTGTAAAAAAATTATATAAATATAAAGGAGAAATTTAGAATATATATTGATAAAACATATAACTGGTGTTATAATTTGAATAGATACAAAGGTATCTTAAGATAGGAGGATATATGAAAAAGGGTACAAAAATAGCAATTGGTATTGGAAGTGCTTTGGCAGCAGGAGCAGCTACTGCTGGAGTATTATATGCTAAAAATAAAAAGAAAAATACTAAAGAACCAAAAACTGAAGTTACAAAAAAAGAAGAAAAGAAAGCAAAATAAATTGGATACTTATGTATTCGTTTTTTATTATATATGAATATTTATTGAAAATGCATAGTAAATGTTTGCAAAAATGACTCAAATAGTTTATAATT
>CAMVPJ010000062.1 GCA_947169395.1 uncultured Caryophanales bacterium | reverse complement strand
CCCACTTTTTGAATAGGAAAATCCTGGAAAATACGAAAACTTCCGGAAGATCCCTGTATTGTCAAAAAATTACAAATTCATTGAAATTTTACATTTATTTTACACTATACTTTTTTTTCGAAAGAAACAAAAAAATCTAGCATGTATTTAAGTGCTAGATTATATTAGATTTCTTTCTTGTGATACTTATTCCATCACCAATTGATATAAACTCTGTATCAAATTCTTCATTGTTTTTTAAGAAATCTATATAGTTTTGTATCTTTTTTACTAGTTGTTTTGTATTTCTACTACAATTAGTACTATCTTTAACTAATCCATGAAAACTTAAATTATCAGTAATAATAACTCCATTATCATTTAAATTATGTTTGAATTTTTCAAAGAATTTAATATACTGTGATTTAGCAGCATCTATAAATATTAAATCATATTTATCATCAAGTTCAACATCTAAAGCATCTTTATATATTACATTAATTTGATTATCTAGATTGAATGATTTAATATTTTTTAAAGCCTCACTATACATATTACTATCACGTTCTATAGTAGTTACTTTAATATCATTACTTACTAGTGCCATTCTAATACTAGAATATCCTATCGCCGTACCTATTTCTAATATATTTTTTATATTATTATTTTTAATATATTCAAGTAAATACTCTATTCCGTCACTCATCATAATTGGAACATGATTATTTTTAGCATACTCTTCTAAATCAGCTATTCGTATGTGTACCATAAACCCGCCTCTATCAATTCATTACGTTTTGCAATGTGTTCTTTATCTGTTTTTGTAAAATATGTTTGTCCATTCTTATCTGCAACAAAGAAATAATACTCAGACTCTGTTGGATGAATTACTGCATCTATACTATCAATACTTGGATTACATATTGGACCTATTGGTAATTTACCTGCCATAGATGAAACTCTAGTATTATAAGGATTAGGATCATTTAACTCAACTGTAGTAAGATCACGCTCACTAAGTGCAACTCCTGCTCCATAATATGCCGTAACATCACTACCTAGGTTCCAATTATTATTAAGTCTATTATAGAATACTCCAGCAATTCCTTTTCTATCAGAGCCCTCAGTACCCTCAAGTTCAACAATGGATGCTAGTGTTAGTAACTGATGAGGTGTATAATTACTTGATTCTATATCCTTCTTATACTTAGATAAATTCTTATCCATTTCATCTAACATAACTTTAAATATTTCTTTTACTTTTAAATCTTTTCTAAAGTTATATGTATTTGGCGCAAGATATCCTTCAAGTGAATAGTATATATCATCACTTAGTATTTCACTACCTATAAACCAATACTTTTTAACTAAAGATTGTAAGTAGTCTTTATCCTTTAATACCTCTTTAACATCATCTTCACTATTATCAGTGTTTTTAACAATCTCATCTATTATATAGCGCATATCTTTACCCTCTTTAAAAGTAATAGATACCCCATTCAAATCATGTTTAATATCTCCTGATAATGCTTCTACTATCTTTTTAACACCCATATTTTTATTAAGTTGGTATACACCAGCTTTTATATTTTTAGGTTTATGTAGTTTAAGATATAACTTATAACTGAAGCCTGACTTAATAAGTTTCTTCTTAACTAAATCATTAGTTACTGTATAAAAGTTACTACCTTCTTTAACAGAAAAATTAATAGTCTCGCTTTTATTACTAACAGGTCCTAATGAAACATGATAATAAACTACCCAAATACCTAAAAAAGAAATAACAAATGTAATAACACTAGTTATAATAAAAAGAAAACGTTTCATAATTATTAATACTATTTATTACCTTCGTTATTTGCTTCAGATTGAATTTCTTCTAATATAGTTTCAATTATTTTCCATTCTTTATCACTTTCAATAGGTAATAATTTTGTCTCTGCTTCATTTGGATTATAAATAGATGCATATACTTTAGTATTACCTTCTTCATCTGTTGTATTATCAGTATAAACTATATAATTCTTCTTAGTTTCTTCTGATTCAAATGTAAATAATACCTCACACTCTACTTCTTTTCCCTCATCATTCATTACCTTAAAAGTCATTACTTCTTCACTATTTTCCATATTATTCTCCTTTCCTATCTAAATACGTTTGTAAAATAATGGTTGCGGCTAGTGCATCAATTTTCTTCTTACGTTTCTTACGAGATAAATTACCTTCTAACATATAGTTTGCAGCCTCTACTGTAGTAAGTCTTTCATCTTGCATAATAACATTAATATTAAACCAATCCTCCAGCGCTTTCTTGTATTCTAGCGTTGCTTCAGCCCTAAAGCCAATACTATTATTCATATTCTTAGGTAATCCTAAAACAATATCAGTAATGTTATATTCTTTAATAATACTTTCTAATTCATCTTTAGTAGATAAGTAGTTCTCACTATCAAATCTTATTACATAAAGACTACTTGCGATAGTATTAGTTAAATCACTAACAGCTACTCCTAATGTTTTAGTACCTAAATCAAGACCTAAATACCTTTTCATCTATTTAAATATTTCTTAACAAGTACTTCTAGTATTTCAGATCTCTCAAACTTAGTAAGCTTATTTCTGGCTTCTTTATGACTAGAGATATACCCTGGATCTCCACTCATTAAATAACCAACAATCTGATTAATTGAATTATAGCCACGTTCATCTAATATATCTGCAACCTCTTTAATTGTAGTTGCTATAAGTTCACTTTGAAACTCATTTGCGTCATAAATTTTTGTTTGATCCATTTTATCCCCTCCTATGAATACATGCTAATTTTAACACATATGACGATTTTTGTAAATAGATTTTTAAAAATCACTTTTGGTTATATGATTATTCTATGATAATGTCTTAAGTGTTATTCCAGGAAAATGTCTCAAA
>CAMVPJ010000061.1 GCA_947169395.1 uncultured Caryophanales bacterium | reverse complement strand
AGAAAGATTTATCACAAAGCAAAACAAGGTAAAGTGTAAAATAGTGTAAAAGACTTATGTAAATTAAAAATAAGCCTTTTTTTTTTTTTTTTGATTTATAATATAATTATCGTAGAAGGAGTGTAAAGTATGAAAGATAATCATAATAATAAAAAAGTAATTTTAACAGTAATGTTTGTAGCCATATTAACAATAGTAGTAATAGGTACAAGTTTTGCATTTTTTAATTATACAAGAACAGGTTCTGCAAATACTTTAAAAGTAGGAAGAATAAGTTTTAATCATACCCAAGATGGTAATATAACTTTAACTAATATTTTTCCGATGTCATCTGAAGAATTTGAAAATAGTACACAAGATCCAAGTAACAATGTAACAATAAATATCGAAGGAGACACAACATATCCTAATGGAGTAGAATATCTTGTTACGGCAGAAGATGTTAATATCGAAGTAAACAATAAAAGAATACCTCTAACTTTAAAAGTAACAAGTACCACAGATTTAGGAAACAATGATGAAGACTATTTCACTAATAGAGGAGGAAGTACCAATATTCATAAAGTGTTATCTGGTGGTGTGGTAGTAGACGGTCAATACTTAGTAGTAGGTTATATCGCACCAGGACAAACTGGAGTAGAAGGAAGTCTAAATATCAGTGCTTATATAAATAGTGATAATATAGTAATAAGTGATACCTATGATGGAACAGAATCCAATAATATGGGAACAACCAATGAATGGGTCGGAAATAAAACAGTATTTACAACAAGTGAATGGAATAGTCTATCAGGAAGTAGTAATAGTTTATCCTTTAAAATAAGAGTAGAAGCCAATGAAGGAATATGGGTAGATCCATATACAACACCAAACTTAATGAATACAATAGGTATTAGTAGAAGTGCTAACATTAAAGAAATAAGATTTATTGAAGAAACACCACTTAGAATGCAAAGAAGGTATGATGCATCCATTGGACAAGAAAGTGATAATACTAAATTAGATTTAACATACCAAGATACGGGAAAAGTATTAGCATGGATTGAACCAATAAGTGTTAATCCAACTGGTACAAGTAGTAATCTAAATATTAAACCAAGTTTTCTAGTTAATGAAAATCAAGAAAGTAACATAAAACAAATAGATAATGAAACAAGTTATATTTTATATATTGCAAGTAGTGGAAAGACAAAATGGGTTTATACAGGAACTAGTAATATATTTAGTGGATTTACAAATGTTGAAAAAATAGTATTTGAAAATTTTGATACATCAAGTGTACCAATTATGACAGGTATGTTTAAAGATTTATCTAAATTAACAAGTGTTAATATGACTGCTCTAGATACAAGTAGTGTATATTATATGAATGAAATGTTTTCAGGTTGTTCTAGTTTGACAAATATAGATTTATCTGGATTAGGTAGCGATAGTTTAGTATATGTAGCAAATATGTTTGGTAATTGTACAAATTTACAAGAAATAATAATGAAAAAATTTAATTTTGGTCATGTTAATTTTGAAAGTGGTGTTTCAGGATATTCTAATTATTATTGTGCATTTTCTAATCTTCCAAATGTTGAAACAATAGATTTAACAAATGCTAATACTTCAGGTGTAACTAACATGTTTGATATGTTTTATAATTGTAAAAAATTAAGAAATATCATTGGTTTAAATACATTAGATACAAGTAGTGTTACAGATATGCAATATATGTTTTCTGAATGTGATGCATTAACAAGTATAGATTTAAGTAATTTAAAAATAATTAGTGTGCAAACAATGCACAGTATGTTTAGCGGATGTGATTATCTACAAAACGTTATTTTTACAGGTAGAGAAAGTATAACATTAACAGATATGTCTAATATGTTTGCTAGTTGTCCAAGATTAATGAGTGTTAATGTCTCTGGTCTTGGTGGTGATAACTTAAATAACATGGGGGCTATATTTTATAATTGTACAAGTTTAAAAAATATAAATATGTCTAACTTTAACTTTGGAAAAATTAGTTCATTTAATAACTATGAATCGTCAGGTATGTTTTGGTCTTTGATGAATGTACTTGAATCAATAGATTTAAGTGGAGCAAATTTTAGTGGCCCTAATATTACTGAATGTCATTTTAAGAGTTTTTTTGATACATTTTCTAAATTGAAATTTGTTAATTTAAGTAATGCTAATACAAGTAAAGTAGTGGATATGGAACGTATGTTTTACTATAACGAAAAATTAGAAAATCTTGATTTAACAGGGATAGATACAAGTAATGTAACAGATATGCAATATATGTTTGATGGATGTAAATCTATAAGTTCATTGAATTTGAGTAATCTAAATACTTCAAAGGTAACAACAATGTATAATACTTTTCGAGGAATGAGTAACCTAGAAGAAATAAATATATCAGGATGGGGTGGAAATAATTTATCTGAGATAGCTGGAATGCTTTCAAGCAATGATAAGCTAAAAACAATAATTATGGATGAATTTAACTTTGGTACAGTTTCTATATCAAATAGTCCATTTAGTAATTCTTCTTCCATAGAGAAAATATCTTTGAATAATGCAAATATGAGTAGCGTGAGAAGCGTTTCTAAAATATTTAGTGGTTTACAGAAATTAAAAAGTGTATATTTAGAAAATGTTGATACAAGTAATATAACAAATATGAGCTACATGTTTGATGGTTGCACTGATTTGGAAAAAATATATGTTTCAAATACCTGGAACACAAGTAATGTAACTTCTTCTGACGAAATGTTTTCTGGTTGTACTTCACTTGTAGGTGGAAATGGTACAGTATTTGATAGTACTAAAATAGATAAAACTATGGCTGTTATTGATACACCATCAACACCAGGTTATCTTACTGTAAAAACAAATTAATGATAAAAATATTAATAATTGAAATTAAAAATTATTAATATTTTTTCTTTACAATAGTCTA
>CAMVPJ010000060.1 GCA_947169395.1 uncultured Caryophanales bacterium | reverse complement strand
GTATATCAAAAAATCTTTGCGAAGAAAAATTTTTAGAATTTACTCTTTTTTGCTGTGTAATTATAGTTTTTGTTTGTCTTTTTATAATCTTTATTATATAATTTAATTAGGTTAGATAGAGGTGCTTATGAAAAAGAATAGAGGATTTACATTAATAGAAATTACTGCAGTTGTCTTAATACTAGGAGTTATATTTTTAATATCATTTCCAACTTTAGAACGTCTAATGAAAAAAAGTGAACAAGATAAAGATAAATTTAATGAAGATAATATTATTATGGCAGCTAAAACATATTTAAATATTCATAGTAGTGAGTATGAATTTACTCCTAATAGTGATATTGAAATTAAACTTAGTAAACTAGTTGAAGAAGATTTAATTGATGATAATGATTATCTAGATACTGATAAAGTAGTTTGTCATATAACTGAATCTAATAAAGAATGTAGAGTTATTATAGAATAGCTTTACACCTTTTTAATATTTATTTAATAAAACTATTATATTATTTATTTGAGGTGGATTATGAGGATACTTGTTGTTGAAGATGAATTTAGGCTTGCTGAATTAGTAAGTGATAGATTAAAGAAAGAAAAATATATAGTTGATGTATCTAATGATGGAGAAGAAGGAATGTATAACGCATTAACTGATATTTATGATTTAATAATACTTGATATTATGTTACCTAATGTAAGTGGAATAGAAATACTAAAAAGTATTAGAAAGAATAATATTAAGGCTAAAGTAATTATGTTAACTGCTAAAGGAGAGTTGGATGATAAATTACTAGGTTTTGAACTAGGTACTGATGATTATCTTACTAAGCCTTTTCATATTGATGAGTTAGTAGCTAGAGTTAATGTTCAATTAAGAAAGAAAAGTAATGATACTAATACTATAGATTTTGGTGATATTTACTTAGATTTAAAGAAGTGTAATTTAATTAATAAAAATACTAATGATTCTATTAATATAATTAATAAAGAATTTCAATTACTTGAATATTTCTTAAATAATCCTAATCAAGTATTATCTAAAGAGTTAATATATGATAAAGTGTGGGGTATGGATAGTGATATTATATCTAATAATTTAGAAGCATATTTATCATTTATTAGAAAGAAATTAAAAATAATAGATTCTAAAGTAAGTATTAAATCAGTAAGAAATTTAGGATATAAGATGGAGTATAATAATGAAGAGATTAAATAAGAAAACATTCTTTACTATATTTTTACTTATCTCATCTTTCTTAATTATTGGTATTACTATATATAATTATCAAATATATAAAAGAGAGTATGAGAGTGTTAGAAGAAATTTAAATAGTATAGATAGAATGATACCTGATAATAAAATAGATGATAATCATAAACCTAAAAATATAGATAATATGATTATTATGGATTACGAAGTATATACTGTATATTTAAGTGATAATAAGATTGACAGAATAATTAGTCATAGTAATAATAATAGTGATTTTGATGTTAATAGTGTTGCTTATAATTTATTAAATAAAGATAATGATTATCATATAGGTAACTTATATATGAATAAATACTCTTATAATAAAACAAATGATATGATTATTATAGTAAATACTAAAAGTATTAATAATAAACTAATAAGTACATTAATTAAATCAATAATATTATTTATATTTAGTGAAATAATGATATACTTAATATCTAAGATAATTACTGATTGGATAACAAAGCCAGCAATAGAATCATATAAAAAGCAAAAAGAGTTTATTGCTGATGCATCGCATGAATTAAAAACACCTTTAGCTATTATTATGGCATCATCTGATGAGATTAAGGTAAATAGTAGTAATCAAAAGTATATTGATAATATTAAGTATGAAACAGATAGAATGAATAAATTAATAACTAATTTACTTGATTTATCTAAGTTAGAAAATGGAGTAAAGAAAGAGCTATATAAACTTGAAAATATATCTAAAATAGTTAGTAAGATATGTTTAACATTTGAAAGTATTGCTTATGAGAATAATATAGATATTGATACTAATATTGAAGATAATATTAATTATATGTGTATAAAAGAAGATATCGAAAGACTAATATCAATTATTATAGATAATGCAATTAAACATAGTTATAAAGATACTAGTATAGAAGTTTCTATGTATAAAAAGAAAAATAATATTAATATTGAAATAACTAATACTGGTGATGAGATTAAAAAAGAAGATGAGGAGAAGATATTCGGAAGATTTTATCGTGTAGATAAAGCAAGAAATAGGTCAGAAAATAGATACGGGCTTGGCCTTGCAATTGCAAAAAGCATTGTAGATAATCATAATGGAGTAATAAAAGCAAGTTCTAATAATTCTAAGACTATTTTTAAAGTAATATTTAAAATATGAATTTGACATTTTTCTTTTTTTGTATATAATACTCTTTGGTTTTGGAGGAATAATTGTGATAAATAAGCAAGAAATTAAAGATAAATGTAGTGATTATTACTTAACCAGAGTGAATGAAAAGTATCTAGATAAATTTTTTGAGTCTATGATTACTTTAAATACTTTCGCAACCATTTTGGGCTCGCCTATTTTATTAGGTGGAGCAGCATTAAGTGGTATCGCAGTATTTATAAACTTATTATCGCTACGTAATGAATGTGCACAGTATTGCTCATATTTAGAATATTTAAATAATATGCAAGATGATGATTATTTACGGTTAAAGGAAAAATATGATATTTATGTCGATAAACTAGCTAAACATATTGAAAGACAAAATATTACTGATCCGCTTGATATTGGTTTTTACTTTTGTAAATTGTTATATAGTGGTAATTTATCACTAAATAATGATTTTAAATATTGTAAAGTTGATGGTGATGAAGATAATTATTATCAAGGAATCTTAGGTGCAAGAATTATATCCGGATATGGTGTTTGTAGAAATATGGCTTCAGTACTTACTGATGTTTATAAAAAAATTGGTATTGATTCTACTTATTTAGTTGTAAAAATTAAGAAGATTGATAAAAATGGACATGCGGTTTGTCTTGTTAAATCTAATGATGGCGCATTTATATTTGATCCTACTTGGCGAACTATTGGAATAATTGATGATAATATGAAAGAGTGGTGTTAGTATAGATATATAGACACGAAATTTGTCACAAAGTGATATAATAT
>CAMVPJ010000059.1 GCA_947169395.1 uncultured Caryophanales bacterium | reverse complement strand
AAAGAAAAAGGTATCGATTACCTTAAGGATATAGCCAAACTAAACTTTAAAAACACTAAAAAAGTAGAAGAAAAACTAAAAGAAAGCATTTATTAGCTTTCCTTTTTTATACTCCAAGATATTCTTCTAGTGTTATACCTCTTGCATGTATATCTGTTGCAACACTAACTCCAACATATCTAATATGCCATGGTTCATAATTATATCCAGTAATACTTTCTTTTCCTTGTAAATATCTAATTATAAAACCATATTCGTGTGCATGCTCTTTTAACCAAGCACCAGATGGAGTATCACCAAAACCATAATCTAATTCTCCTACATCAAATGCAAGTCCTGTTTGATGTTCAGAGTGTCCTGGACGTGCAGAATATGTATCTGCAACTTCTACTCCATCTATTGCAACATAACTATTATATAGTACTCTTTGTGTTTCATATGATCTAAATCCTGATAATAAAGGTAAAGAATATCCGGCATTAGAAGCAGCTGCTTGTAAATTGTTTAAAGCAGCAGAAGCTTCGCTATCCACACCAGGGTTATAATTACTAGGTAATGCATATTTCTTATTTACAAGTAATATTCCATTTATATATGTAGGAGAATCTGGATTGCTATTAGAATCATAGTTATTAATAACTCTTTTTACTTCTACTGGTCTATCTATTACTTTTATATATCTTATTACCTCTACACTATTACCACTTGTATCAGATACACTATATTTAATAGTATAATCTCCTAATTTAGTATTATCTAAATTACTATCTATAACTACTTTATCAGTTATATCACCATCATAGTTATCACTTACATTAAATCCTGCTTCTTCATAAGTATCATTAACATACATTTCTATATTAGCATCTCCATTTAATGTAATAGTAGGTTTTTCTTTATCAACTACATTAATAGTTCTAAATACTCTCTTTGTTTTAAATAAATACTTAACTCTATATTCTAATTTATAACTACCTACTTTATTATTATCTACCTTACCTATTATTTTTACTCTCTTACTTAAATCAAATAACAAACTACGAGATTTAACTCCATATTCTTTATACTTCTCACCATAATTAATAGTTATACTCTTACTATTAACTAGTTCTAATTTAAAGAATGGATTAATAATTATAAAAGAAATAAATATAATTAATAATATTATAAATATAATGCTTAATACTAATAATAATTTCTTCATATTCACCTCTAATAGAATAAGCAAAAGAATCTCTTTTGCTTATTTATCTAATACTACAAAACTAGTTGCAATAAATCTTGTTTGATGAGTTCCAGTTGAATCAATTGGATCATTAATCGCACAATGTGTATTGGTAAAGTAGTCTCTACATGGCGCATTCCACTCAGACTTAGCAATTTCTTTAGGTAACGCCATTACACTAGATGTACCACCATCAAGGTTAGATGCATTAACAGCGCCATAACGCTCCATAATCTCTGCTAAATCAGCCATAGTTGCACCTTTAGTTCTACTTGCATTACTATCAATTACAAGCATTAACACAACACCATCACGACGTTGTCCAATCGCACTACGCGCACCAGGTCCCCATCCACCATTACCATTAACTTTAGATGTCACACCATTTACAATTAAGAAAGGTCCCCAAGATACAGCATTAACTACTCCTTTATTTAAGGCTTCCCGTGCAGTATTTACTTTAAGTAACATTAATGTACCATCTTCAGTAAAACCTACAACTCCACCTGTATCTGTTGCAATACCATATTCATTATTAGTTATAATCTTACCATTTGAAATAGTAATTCCTGTAGGAGTACCACCCCAGCTACTTCCTCCTGGATCATAAAATCCTCCACCATTTATTGCAAGAAGTGCATCAGTCCTCTGGGCCATATGTGTTACATATTCACCACGACTACCAAGTTCTTGTGTAACTTCCACTTTAATACTAGTAGGATCATATATAGCAGCTAAAAATCCCTGTTGTCCATCTACTTCAAGTTTAATTATTTTATATTTTTCTCCTTCTTCATGTTCTAGTATTTGTCTTTCATATTCATCTTTATACTTAGTAACTTGCTTTTTATCAATTAAAGACTCATCAGTAGATTCTCCACTTTCAACTATATAGTTCTTACTCATTACTTTCTCTATCTCAGCATCACTATAAAACCATTTACAATACTTCTGGTGCTCCATAGTAGGCATTGCAGTTGTTATTAACCATTCTCTAAATCCATCTATTGGGCCATAGAACGTAAATAACATGCCGATAAATGCTGAACTATAACATATTAAGAATAGAGTTAAGAATAACCTTCTTGTATTAGTTTTAAATCTTTTATGCATTATTACTCTAATTATATATATTACAAATAAGATAAATACTACTGCGAAAATTGCAAGTGCAGTCATCTTCTTATGAGCAATAACAAAGTCCATATACTCCCAAAAATGTAATATATTTACTATAGGTATTAAAGCAAGTAATACAATAGATGTTATAATACCTATAATAGTTAATTTAACATTAAACTTATGATTAGAGCGAGATAAATCCCTACATCTAATCTTAAATATTATAGATAATATAATACCAATTAAACTAATTATACCAATTACTAAAGATATAGTTCCTATTGGCTTTTTAATTAATAAAGTAGAATGAGTAGATATTACATAGAATGTCATAAACATAAAGAATAATATCATAGAAATAGTTAAAGTTATATTAAACTTATGGAAAGGCTCATACCCCTTTTTCCCTAGTTTATCACTTCTTTTACCTACTTTTTTACTCTTTTTCTCTTCTTCATACTTTTTTTCAATCTCATCTATGTTATTAACTTTATCATCTTCATTATTAGTAGTAACCTTATTACTAGCTCTTTTCTTATATATACTATTTAAATCTACATTATCATTGTTACTACTATCTTCATATCTTGCTTTTCTACTAATTCTAGATAATACCTCAGTAGTCTCTTTATTATATAATGGATTATTACCATTACTTTTATGACTACTATCATCCATACCATAGTTATTAGCGCGTCTTTCTTCTATATACTTTCTTATTCTTTCTAATTCATCATCATAATTATCTCTCATACACACCTCACATCTAGTTAATAACCTAATAATAATTATAACAGATAAAAATTATATTTCAAATATAATTAGATATTTTTATTAAATGATGTGTAAAGAAAAAGTAAATATAACAGATATTAATAAAAATTTATATGTTATGAAGTGTTTCACCCGAGTTTTGCAGTTAGTTCAATTTCAAACAGGTATTTTGCCCTTATATGATA
>CAMVPJ010000058.1 GCA_947169395.1 uncultured Caryophanales bacterium | reverse complement strand
AATTGATAAAAGAATTAATAATTGCGTCCAATTTAATTTGGAAACCACTGGTTTCCAAATCTCATCTTTAAATTCATTATATAATTGCCGCATACTTCTAAGAGTTCTTTCACTATATTTTTTACCTAGCTCATTAATCAATTTTTTAGAATACTTTTTAATTATAGAAGCACCATATTTATTTCCTGCATCATTTAATAATTTTCCTATCTCATAATAAGTAATAACTCTATGTCTTTCTTTAGAATAATCTTTAGCAATCGCATATATTTCATCATCGATTAGTTTTTCTTTTATCTCTTTATAGTATTTGTCCATCTAATCACCTAAGAACTACTTATATCATACTCTAAACAATAAATCAAACTTACACTTTTTAATATTTTGCACTTTAAAACTACAAGTATTTCAAAAATTACTTGTAGTTTTTTTATTACTGTATAAATTCATATGCAATTATATGTATAATAACAAATTTTATTTTTTAATTATCCCCAAAGGAATTCACCAGTACCCTGATTGTAGTAACACTTCTTCTCTACTTTATCAAATAAGCAAGGTCTTTCTGTTGAGTCTATTACAGGAATATAATCTCTCTTTAAAATATCGCCTTCATATATTTTAAAACTATATACATACATTAAATATGCATCAAATGTAAGAGTACTAGAACAATGTCCATAACCAAACAATCTCAATGTTGTACTATTAATTGTAGTCTTTGTAACAATCTCTCTAGTTACAGTACCATATTTAACAATTCCACTGCCAAATTCTATTAAATTCTTATTTTGCAAAATATCTGATGTTATATCAAAAAAACTATTTATACCACCAAACCCATACTGCTTATCAACCCACGGAAACAATGTTAAGTTTTGAGATAATTCACCTCCAAAATTTAATGTAAAAGCCGAATAATTATCTTCTAATCTATTATAAGTGCCAAATATTGCAGTACAACCTGTATTTTTAAAATTGCCACTAAAATTGAGCTCTAATTCTACTTTTGTATTTATCTTTGGAATATAATCAGTATCAATATATTGTGTACCCGTACTTTCTAAATATTCAACCTTGGTATATCTATTACCATTATTATCATAGTAATTACCAATATCCATCACCAAACTATCTGTATTAAAATGCTTATTAATCTTAATAGAATAATCTTTATTATCTAGTTTAATTGGAATATTAATAATAAAGTATCCATTATATGTTGTACTAGACATAGTATCATAGTGTTCTGTAATAGTGGGTTCTTCTACCGTAATACCATCTATAATATCAAATGTATAGTTATTAAATGTAATAGACTTATCAGTTTTGCTATAAACTAGTTTATCACTAGTATCATCACTATACTTAAATTCGTAGCACTTATCCCCTTCATCACACATAGTTACACTAGATAACTCTTTTTCTTTAAATCTCTTATTTATATTATAAGATAGATTATCTTTTTCTACTAACATATTAGTTTTTGCATTTACCTCACTTAAATTATCTTTTAGAATTAGTATTATATTAAATAATATAAGCATGATAACTGATGCTAGTGTAAATGATGTAATTAACTCAATTGTAGTAAATCCTTTATTTTTCTTATTCATTTAACCACCTAAATACTACCTTTCTAGTTTTATTATCTTCAACATATCTTTAACTATGTTTCTATTATATCATAAATTATTCATTATGTTTTACTTTTCTTAATATTTTTAATATCAATGTGACAATATAACTAGTGATTTGTAAAAAAGCTGATATAGTTATTATACTAAATCAGTCTTATTTCTTTCCATTTACTTTTTCATCTATATAATTAGTTAAATAATCTTTTAATGATTTTGTTTGTTTAAATGGATTTATAAATGAATATTTTTCTTTTCTTTTTGCTTGAGCATCTTTAATACTCATCTTAAGTTGTTCATATTTAACAGTAATACTATTATCTTTTGCGAACTTCTTAATCTTGTTATATAGTTTACATGAATAGAATAAGTCTATTACAATTACTCCTGTAAATATTCCTAGTGTATATGAAAATGTTAGATTCTTACTAAACCAATCTAATGCATGCATTACATAAGGTGATAAGAAGAAATAGTATAATGCACCAATTAATGTCCATATTAAACTAAATAGTGGACAAATTAATCATTTATAATTACCCCAGATATCACTATAATCCCAAAGTCTAACATTGTTCTTAAGTCCTATTATTCCACCTATTAATTCTATAATTGTCATAAGAAGTCCCATTAATAAGATTATAATAATTGGATTTAAATTACTATCTTTAAAAAGTAGATATATTACTGTTAAAATAACTAATCCAAATCCATATATTGGTAAATAAGGTCCTACTAAGAAGCCTGGATTAACCCACTTACCATGAACAATTCTTCTAAAGAATAGTTCTAATACCCAACCGAGTGTACAACCAACAAAAAACACAAATACAAATTGTAAAAATAAATTCATATAATCATTACTCCATTTCAATTAAATATATTATAACATTTTTTGAGTATTTATCAACGTTGTATATAAAAACCAAGCATTACGCTTGATTTCTTTTCATAGAATTCTCAACTTCTTTAGTTAGAGTATTAATATTTTTCTTAATAACTATCATATCAATTATATTGATAACTGAATGGAACATAATTGTTATTCCAGATAGAATAGTAATAGATATTAATGATGCTAGTGGATTAAATAATATTATAATTCCAGCAATTAAGTCAATTATTCCAAATAATAATATTAAAAACCAATTAGAATCTTTACTTCTAACTACTAATGATAATCTAATCGCACTTACACTTGATAAAATAATCCATATTCCAAGTGCTATAGTAAGAAAAATTGATAATACACTTGGCGTAATTATAAGTACTATTCCTAGTAAGATAAATAAAATACCAGATGCAATTCCGTCAAATGGAACATAGCTCAAGTTAGATTTAAAATCAAGTGCAACTAATGTTATACCATGAATTATAATGTAAATACCTACTATAATACCAATAGTATTAATTGATAATCCAGGATAAACTGTCATTATAAGTCCGATTATAAATGCTAAAACAGATAAGCAAATCATTACTGTTGTAGCTCTTTTAAATACTTCTTTCATGCATACCTCCTTTCTTAATTTATCGCGGTTAGTTATTTGTTATCGATCTAATACTTTGTATTCTCTAAATCTAACGTTTATACTATAACATCTCCAACTGATTTAATTATATTATATCTTCAACAATAAGTCTATATAATTTAAATTACGTAATAATAAAACCAAACTATAAAAGTTCGGATTATTTTATAATGGAGCG
>CAMVPJ010000057.1 GCA_947169395.1 uncultured Caryophanales bacterium | reverse complement strand
TTGATAAAGATATTAGTTTAAGTGATCTTAAAGGTACTATGGATGTTTTATTTAAGAGATTGTTTGGAAAAAATGTAGAGACTAGATTTAGACCAAGCTATTATCAATTTACAGAGCCTTCAGTAGAAGTAGATATTACTTGTGTTAATTGTCATGGTAAGGGATGTAATGTATGTAAGAATACTGGATGGGTTACTGTAGTAGGTGCTGGAGTTGTTCATCCTAATGTACTTAGAATGAGTGGATATGATCCTGAAGTATGGAGTGGATTTGCTTTTGGATTTGGTGCTGAAAGACTAGCTATGATGAAATATGATATTAATGATATTAGAGTATTTTATAATACAGATTTAAGAGAATTAAAAACATTTGATAGGGAGGATGAAGAATAATGATTAGTTTAAATTGGGTAGCAGACTATATTGATATTAAAGATCAAAATCCTCATGATTTAGCAAGAAAAATTACTGAAGCAGGAATTAATGTTGAATCAGTAATTTCTCATCATATAGATAATTTAGTAATTGGACAAATTAAAAAGGTTGAAAATCATCCAGATAGTGATCATTTACATGTATGTAAGGTAGATATTGGAAGTGACGAATTACAAATAGTATGTGGAGCTTCTAATGTTAAAGAAGGACTTAAAGTTATAGTTGCAAAAGAAGGAGCAGTTCTTCCTGGAAATTTTGAAATTAAAAGAAGTAAAATTCGTGGAGTAGAATCATGTGGAATGATGTGTGCTTTATTCGAATTAGGATTAGAAGAAAAAAATGATGAAACATATGCTAAAGGTATTACTGAATTAGGCGATGATGCAAAAGTTGGAGAAGATCCACTTAATTATTTAGGTTTAGATGATACTTTATATGATTTAGATATACATAAACATAGAAATAATGATTGCTATTACCATATTGGATTTGCTTATGAAATAGCTTGTATTTTAAATAGAAAAGTAACTTTACCTAAACTTGATTTTAAAACTATTAAAGATAAAATTAAATTTGATTTAAAAGTAGATACTCCTAAATGTACTTATTATATGGCAAGAGAAGTTAGAGGAGTTAAGATTAAAGAAAGCCCTGACTTCATTAAGAAAAGATTACTTGCTGCTGGTATGAGACCAATTAATAATGTAGTAGATATTTCTAACTATGTTATGTTAGAGTTTGGTCAACCACTTCATTTCTTTGATAAAGATAAATTAGGAGATAAGATTTTAGTTAGAGATGCTAAAGAAGATGAAGAAATTGTTACTTTAGATGGTAAAGCTAGAAAGTTAACTGGTGAAGACATAGTTATTACTGATGGTAAAAAACCTGTATGTATCGCAGGTATTATGGGTGGAGAAAATACTGAAGTAGATGAAAATACTAAGAATATTTTAATAGAGTCAGCTATTTTTGACCCTGTAAGAATTAGATATACTTCTAAAAGATTAGAATTACCAAGTGAAGCTAGTATCAGATATGGAAAAGGATTAAATTATGAATATACTGAAATGGCTTCTAAAAGAGCGTGTCACTTACTAGAAAAATATGCTGATGCAGAAATATTAGATGGTTATGTATTAGTTGATAATGAAGATCATACAGAAAAGAAATTGTCTTTCTATCCTGAAGATGTTGATAAGATTTTAGGAATTACTATTTCTGAAGATGATATGAAAAGAGAACTTGATAGATTAGATTTTGCTTATAAAATTAAAAATCATAAATTTGAGGTTATTGTTCCTAAGAGAAGATTAGATATTGATCCTAATGTTAATGATATTGCTGAAGAGATTGGTAGACTATATGGATATGGAAATTTAGTTAGTTCACTTCCATCAGTTCCTATTAGAAGAGGAGAATATATTGATGATGTTAAATATAGAAAAATAGTTTCTAAGAGGCTTAGATCTTTAGGATTAAATGAAGTAAAAACTTATACATTAGTTAGTGAAGAAATGGCTAATATGTTTAGGTATGAAGATAAAAAACAAGTAAAATTACCTAATCCTATGAGTATGGATAAGAGTATTGTTAGAACTACATTAATTCCATCTTTATATAATACTTACTTATATAATAAGAGCCATGGTGTTGAAGATGTATCAATTTATGAAATAGCTAAGACATATGATACTAAATATAATGAAGTATCTAAAATATGTGGATTAATGACTGGTAAATATAATATTAATACCTGGAGAGGTTCATCTAAGATTGATTTTTATGTAGTTAAAGGTGTAGTTGAAAACTTACTTGATTATATGGGATATAAAGATAGATATTCATTTGTTAGAAGTGATTGTGGTGATTTACATCCTGGAGTACAAGGAAATATTATATTAGATGGTAAAAGTATTGGTATTATAGGAAAAGTTCATCCTAATATTACTAAGAAAGATATCTTTGTATTTGAACTTGATTTAAATTCTATTTATGGTAAAACTAATAAGTTAAAATATAAAGAACCATATAAGTATCCATCAATAGTTAAAGATATGGCATTTATATTAGATAGAGGAATAGATGTTAGTGATGTTATTAAAACTATAAAGAAAGCATCAAGTAAGATTCTTCAAGAAATAGAAGTATTTGATGTTTATGAAGGAGAAAATATTGCTTCTGATAAGAAGAGTGTAGCGTTCTCTTTACTATTTAATGGTATTACTAAAACTCTTACTGATGAAGAAGTAATGGAAATCTTTAATAAAGTTATAGATAAAGTAAAAGATACTCATAAAGCTGAACTTAGAGATAAATAAAGACTACAAATGTAGTCTTTTTTTTGTTATAATTATAATGGTGATGATATGAAGAAAAGAGTTAATAAAAAGGAAGAAAAAAATAATGGTAAAATACTAATTAATATTATTATTTTTGTTTTATTAGTTATTGTGATTATCTCATTAGGATTTATTCTTTTAAATAGTAATATTACTCAAAAAACTAATAAAGAAGAGAATAATACTGAAGAAAAAACTAAAGTAAAAGAAAAATATAAAGACTTAGAAATTACTAATGATATTAAAGCTTTAGTTAAGAGAGTTCATAAATATGGTCCTGAGGGAGATAAAGTTGTATTTACTAATAAGAAACTTTCTGTTGATGAAATGGAATTATCTTATAAATTTGCTTTAGCAAGTAATACATATGCTGATAAGGTGGAATTACTAGATAATGTTAATGAGGGTGGAATAGAAGCAGAAATTAGTGAAGATGTTGTAAGAGACGAGTATAATGATTTATTTGGACCTGATACATATGAAAGAACTGATGTTATTCCATTATATTGTGGGGAACTACATTATGATAAAGTATTTAAAAGATATGTTTCTTCTGGATATGGTTGTGGTTCTGGAAGTATTTTTGAGAATTATGAAAATGTTATTTCTGCAAAGAAAAGTAAAAATTCGTTACTTATTACAACTGCAGTAGTATTTGTACATTTTGGAACTAATTCTATATGTTTAGATTATAATTGTGAAAGTGTAATTGAAACGTTTGCTCCTGATTCAACTGATGAGTTATTTTTTATAAATTATATTAATAATAATAAAGATAAATTATATCAATATACATATGAATTTAAGGTAGATGGAGATCATTACTATTATTTAGGATTTGAAAGGACTAATGGTTAGTCTTTTCTTTTATTTTGTGATAAAATATATTTGGTGGTTATATGAAGTTTAATTACAACGGAATAGATTATGATATTGTTATTGAAAAGAAAACTTCTACTAGAAATACATATATTAGAGTTAAAAAAGATTTAAAAGTACATGTTACTACTAATATATTTTCTAGTATGAGATCAATAAGAAAATTAATTGAAGATAATTATGATAGAATTTGTAAGATGATAGATTTTCAAGAAGTAAAATTTAAAAATAATAATGGCTTTTTTTATTTAGGTAAACAATATATAGTAGTTTTTGGTGATTATGATGGTATTACTTTTGATGGAGATAAAGTATTTATTAATCATAATTTTGATATAGATAATTGGTATAAGAAGCAAGCTAAGAAATTATTCTTAGAAAGATTAGATTATAATTATGATAAATTTTCAAGAAAGATTCCTTATCCAAAACTTAGAATTAGAAAGATGACTACTAGATGGGGAGTATGTAATATTAAGACACATATAATTACCTTAAATTTAGAATTAATAAAGAGAGATATTAGTTATTTAGATTATGTTATTAATCATGAAATGAGTCATTTAATATATGGAGATCATTCAAATAGATTTTGGAAGTTAGTTGAAGAAAATATGCCTAATTATAAAAAATATAGAGATGAAATGAAGGAGTTTTAAT
>CAMVPJ010000056.1 GCA_947169395.1 uncultured Caryophanales bacterium | reverse complement strand
GATGATGCTAGTTGTACTTTACAAGAGATTATTGGTTATAGTGATAACGTTGATGATTTAATTATGCTTAAGGATAGTTTGCTTAAATTAAATACTAAAGAAATGGAATTAATTAAGAATCGTTATATGAATAATTTAACTCAAACAGAAACATCTAATATCATGAATATGTCACAAGTACAAGTTTCAAGGAAGGAAAAAAAGATATTACAGAAGTTAAAAAGCACTATGGTTGCGTAAAAAATTTGAAAAAGTTATTGTTTTTGTAACTGATGTATGCTATAATTCTATATGTAGCGCGATGGAGTAGTACTCAAGAGGCTGAAGAGGCGCCCCTGCTAAGGGTGTAGACCGGGCAACTGGTGCGAGAGTTCAAATCTCTCCTGCTCCGCCATAGTGAATATTACCTTGATAATCAATTGATTATTGAGGTTTTTATTTATATTGTTAAGTTGGTGGTATTATGATTTTAAATGTTAGTGGTAGAACTGATATAGTTGCTTTTTATACTAAATGGTTTATGAATAGATATAAAGAAGGATATGTAGATGTTAGAAATCCTTTTTATCCTAAATTAGTAAGTAGAATTAATTTTGATGATGTAGATTTAATTATGTTTTGTACTAAGAATCCGATACCTATTGTAAAGTTTCTAAAAGATATTGATAAGCCAATATTGTTTCACGTTACTCTTACTCCTTATAAAAAAGATATTGAACCTAATGTACCACCTAAAGGATTAATAATAGAAGCAATAAAAAAGATATCTAGTATTATAGGTGCTTGTAATATAGTTGTAAGGTATGATCCAATATTTATAAGTGATAAATATACTTTAGAATATCATAAGAGGTCATTTGATAATTTATGTAGATTACTAGATGGTTATGTTAATAAAATAATTGTATCTTTTATTGATGTTTATAAAAATGTTAAAAGAAATTATAATGTAATTCGTTTTAAAGAGTTTACGGATAATGATTATAAAGAAATAGGCAAGTCTTTTAGTAAGAGTGCGAGTAAGCATAATATAACTGTTCAAACTTGTTTTGAAGAAAATGATTTAACTAATTATGGCTTTGTTAAGGGAGACTGTCTATCTAAAGAGTTAGCGCATAAACTTACTGGTAAGAAGTATCCACTATGGAAAGCAAGAAAAGGTAGTGGTAGTTGTAATTGCGTAGCTATGGTAGATATAGGTGAATATAATAGTTGTAAACACTTTTGTAAGTATTGTTATGCTAATTATGATGAGGCTAAAGTAAATAATAATTTTAATAATCATGACGATAATTCATCATTGCTTGTTGGAAATATAGAAAAAGATGATATAATAAAGATAAGAAAAAAATAAAGGAGGATATTTATGGAATTAAATAAATATATAGAACACACTAATTTAAATAATAAGGCAACTCTAAAGGATATTGAGTCTTTATGTAATGAGGCAATTAATTATGATTTTGCTGCAGTAGTAGTATATCCTTACTATGTAAGGTTAGCTAAAGAATTACTAAAAGATACTAATATAGAAGTATGTACTGTAGTAGGTTTTCCATCAGGCGAGTCTACTCGTGAGGTTAAAGTATATGAAGCAATAGATGCGTGTGAGTTAGGTGCGGATATGATTGATATGGTTATTAATATATCTGCTTTAAAAAATAAGGATTATGAATATGTTAAAGATGAAATTGAAGAAGTTAGAGATGCAATAGATGGTAAAGTATTAAAGGTTATTATAGAGACTAATTTACTTACTGATAAAGAAATAATTAAGGCTACTGAAATATGTAATGATTGTTTTGTTAATTATATAAAAACTTGTACTGGGTTTACTGGTGGAGTTGATGTTGAACATGTTGATATTATTAATAAGTATAAAAATGATTTAGTAGATATTAAGGCTAGTGGTGGTATTAAATCTAAAGAAGATATGATTAAATTAATTGAAGCTGGCGCAACTAGGATAGGAACTAGTCATGGTGTGGAGATTATGAATGAGAAAGATTCTTAAAAATAATGAACGGATATTTAAAAACTATGTATTCTTGTCTACATTTGCACGTAATCTTGTTGAAGTTTTTATTCCTATAATTTTATATAAAAATGGTTTTTCTCTTAGAGATGTAATTTTATATTATTTTCTTGCTAATTTGTTTTCAATACTATGGGATTATCCATGTGCTTTATTATCTAAAAAATATAATAATAAGGTTTTGGCTTTTATTGGTATGGTTGCATTTTTCTTATTGCAATATATATTAAATTTTATTGAGATTAATACTTATTATCTGATACTTATTGCAATTCTTTATTCACTATATAGACAAGCTTATTGGATGTCACGACGATTCTATAATTTTAAAATTTTAAGAGGAGGAGAAATTTCTAAAAAATACTCTGTTATTAGTATTATTAATCAATTAGGTGTAGTAATATCTGCTTATTTAGGATCTTTAATTCTTGATTATGTAAGTGTTACTGCATTGACAATTATTTCAGTTTTTATATTTTTACTGGGTATTATTAATTTATTCTTTCTTAAATTTGATCATGAAAAAAATAATGATAAGTTACATCTATTAAGCACTTTAAAAAGTATACCTAAAGCTGATTTAATTCATTTTGGATTATATGAGTTATTAACTGTAGTTAAATTCTTATTTGCGCTTTATATTTTCATATATATTAAAAACAATTATCAAACTATTGGTATAATTAATGTTGTTACAAATATATCGATTATGTTGTTTGCTTATTTTTATGGTAAATATATTGATAAGAAAAAGAATTTACTAAAATTAAGCATTCTACTTGTTGTTTTAACATTTTTATTTAAAGCAAATATAACAAACTATTTGATTATTATAATATCCTTTATAGAAGGAATTACAACTAAAATGTATGAGATTTCTTTAAATAGTTGTCTATATAACTTGTCTAAAAAATATGAGTATTATAATTATAATTTAATGTATGAAGTAGTATTGAATACATTTAGAACAGTATTAATGTTTATAATATTTATATTCAATTTTGATTTAAGAACAATGATATATATATCACTTTTAGTAATTATAGTAGGAGTATTTATAAATTTTAAGGATGTTGATATTGGTAAATATAAGATAGTTGACAAATGAATTATACTTGGTATGATTGGGTAAATAAGAAAATACTATTGACAAACAAGAGTATTATAACTATAATTATTCTGTAATTAGTAATTCTTAGTAGTTATTATATTAGTAATTAGAGATTTAGTGGTTGGTGGAAACTAAGCAAGATATAATAATGAAGTACATACTAAACGGTAATGCGTTATAATTATAAAGTGCATAATAAAAGTATTATGAAGTAGGGTGGTACCGCGTAATTCGTCCCTATATCTAATACTTTTTTATATAATGGGAAATTGATACTTTATAGCAATAAACACTTGACAAACGTATTTATGTATGGTACTATAATATTCATCAACAGGGATGGTGGTTACGATGGATAAGATTATGAAAGCATATGTTTTTAGAATGTATCCAAATGAATCTCAAGTAAATTTGATAGAGAAATGTTTTGGATGTAGTAGATTCATTTATAATCACTTCTTAGAATTAAATGATAAGTATATTAATAAATATGATTATATTAAGCAAATACCTTTATTAGAGAAGAACAATATCTGGTTAAAAGAAGTAGATAGTTGTTTACTTAGATGTAGTATATTTGATTTAGAAGATGCATATAAAAGATACAATACTAATTTAGGTGGTAAACCTAAATTTAAATCAAAAACTAAATCAAGACAATCATATAGAACTAATAATATTAGAAGTTCTTATAAAGGAAAAGAATATAATGCTATCGAAATAGACTTAGAGAATAGATTAATAAAACTTCCTAAACTAAAATATGTAAGTATAAGAGGTTATAGAAATCTTGAATCTATTAATGGTAGAATTATAAATGCAACTGTTTATAAAGAAGCAGGCAAATACTATGTTAGTGTATGTTTAGAGAAAAATTTTTTTATACCTAAGGTAATTCCAACTAAAATAGTAGGTATTGATTTAGGATTAAAAGATTTAGTAATAACAAGTAATGGTGAATATTTTGGAAATCAAAAATATATTAGAAAATATGAAAAGAAGATAAAAGGATTAAATAGATGGCTTGAAAGAGCTAAGTCAGGCAGTAAAAATAGATATAAGATAAAAAAGAAACTTCAAACAGTATATAAAAAACTAAAGAATGCAAGAAAATATTTATTGCATAGTATTAGTAAAGAACTTACAGATAATAATGATATTATTGTAAGTGAGAATTTAAAAGTTAAAAATATGGTACAAAATAGACATTTATCAAAATCAATTATGGATG
>CAMVPJ010000055.1 GCA_947169395.1 uncultured Caryophanales bacterium | reverse complement strand
GGTGATATGGTGAAGAAATATAGTAATGATGATGAATTATTGTTTTATTACGACCGAGAAGAAAGAATGCTTCATGACGCAAAAAGAAAAGTCGAAGATGAGTTAACTAAGAAGTTTAAAGAGCAACTTGAAGCTAATACTAGAGAAGTAACAAAAGAAGTAACAAAAGAAGTTACTGAGAAAACAACTTTAGGTATGGCCCGTAAGTTAAAATCTAAGAATATAGATATCAAAGATATTATGGATGTTACGGGACTATCTAAGGATGTAATTGAGAAATTATAATTGTGATTTTAAGGTAAGTATAATGCTTATCTTTTTAGATTATACCAATATTGTTAGTTATAATATACATAATATAAACAATAATACTTGATATTAATCCTTGAAGTATTCTTGCTTCTAAATAAGGTATATATTTAATATCTTTATTATCTAATATACTCATAACTTGCGCATGAATGCTAAGTCCACCAAATGATATAAAGAATGTTGATATGATTATTTTAAATAGTATAGTACTAGATTCAATGCTTACATATTTTAATCCACTAGTTACTTCTAATATTCCATTAAATACAGGATTAAAATTAAAATATGCATTAATAATTGATGAGAATACCAATGTAGATGTAATAGTACCAAATACTACTAGTAATGTATCAATAGTATCTTTAATCGCACTTTTAAGAGTAGTTATAAATCCTTTTGGTTTTATATTAAAAAAGTTATTATTACTAGGAATACTATTTGGTATTCTTTTTTTTCTAAGCATAATTCCTATAATTAAATTAGCTAAGTAATGACTTATTAAAATAATAAAACCATATGTTTTATTACCTAGAAATATAGTACCTACTGTACCTATTATAAATATAGGATTAACAAAGTGAGAAAATAGTAATACTTGATTAGCATCCTTAATACTTATTTTATTACTATCAAGTAATTCTTTAATATACTTACTATTAGCAGGAGACCCTGACAACATACTTAATACAAGTATATAAGCACAGTTACTATTTAGATGAAATAAGTTTCTCATTAAAGGACTTAATATGTGTGATACTAATTCTACAAATCCATAATTAGATAAAATGGATGATAGTATTAAAAAAGGTAACATAGATGGAAATAAGTTATTAATACAAAGAGTAACAGCAAAAGATACACTTTTAATAACGATATCGGAATAGATAATCATGGATATTAAAAATAGTATTAATATAATAATAGGTATTAGTTTTCTAATCTTTTTCATCACTAAAATATTATTCAAATTTATTATTGAAAATACTTATAATCTATAATATAATAAGCAGCAGGTTGGGGATTTTAATGGATGAGTTAAAACTAATAAAGAAAAAATATGGTGAAAACATGATGCATTTATGTAGAAAATTATTTCCTACTATCTTAAATGAAGAAGGTAGATTAATTAGTATTTTAGATTCTACTTTTGGATATGCTAAATATTTATATGATGATATTATTAATAAGAGTGCGGTAGATTCTTTTAAAGATTTTATTTATTATTTATATGATGGTGATAAAAAAAGAGTATCTAGTAATAAAACGCCATTTGAACTTATGAGTGATGCTGGATATGAGTTATATGAGTGTTGGAACACCGAAGATATAATGAGGTTTAAAAAGTATTATAGTAAGAATGAAGAACTTTGTACTTTTGATAGTGATAGAATAAAAAAGTGTCAGGTGTTTTTTGCAGTAAAAAAGAATGTTGATAAAATAACTCGAGAAAAATTTCATAATCCTAAAAGAGAAGATGAATATGGAACGTCTGTTATAAGTATACAATTTACAAGAGGTAAGTTAAATACATTATCAATTAAGAATCGTTATAATCATACAGTAGATAATCCTGATGCAACTTTTAATAATAATTTAGATAATATTATTCCGGGTTTAACTGATAGTTTTGAAAAATTTTATGATTTAAATATTAATCAAGTTGATTATAGTAGTTTTGATTTAGGTTATGTACTTGCAAATGATTCTAAGTATTATAAGTATAATTTAGAGATTAATGGTATTTATTATTGTCCAGATAACATTATAATTGCTCATGGCGATGTTATAAAAGATTATATTGATAAAGAAAAGTATATATTAATTGATCAATTTATTGTTAATTTACAAAATAAAGATAAAAGTATTAGAGAGTATTCTAAATATAGTGATTCGTTTTGTGATGATTTAAATAACATAGATAAAATAAATATAAAGAAGAATAATAATGGTGATAGAACTCTAGAACTAATTATTAAAGGATTAAAACCTATTTATATTAAGATAGACAAGTTTAATAATATTATTGGGTATATAAATACTAATTTAACAGTTATAAAAGATAATTTCTTAAAATATAATCGAAGTCTTAAGATGATTAATATTGATAATGTTACTAAGATAGGTAATAGTTTTCTTGAAAATGATAGATGCATAAAACATGTTAACTTGAAAAATGTAATAGAAATTGGTGACTGTTTTCTACGCTTTGGGCTATCTTTAGAGTCTATTAATCTAGATAGTGTAATAAAAATAGGAGATAGTTTTGCTGAATATGGATATCTCTTAAAATACATTAACGCACCAGTATTAAAAAGAGTTGGAGCTTATTTTTGTAAAAACAATCATGAAATAAAAATTCTTGTTTTACCTAGTGTAGAGGAAGTAGGAAATTATTTTTTCTGTCATAATAGTGGTTTAGAATATATATCTATGGATAACTTAGTGAAAGCTGGAGCTTATTTTTTACAGTATAATACCAATATAAGAAAAGCTTCGTTTAATAAATTAATTGCATTAAAAAAAGGGTTTATGAGATTTAATAAAGCATTAGAGTCTATTAGTTTGGATAGTGTTATAAATATTGAAAGCAATTGTTTAGAGTATACAAAGATAAAAGAATTAGTATTAAATAATGTAATTTATATTGGACATAGTTTTCTACGTAATAATACGACACTTGAGAGTTTTATTGCAAATAATGTAAGAGAAATCAGTTATGATGTTTTAAAGTTTAATACTAATATTAGAAAGATTATACTTCCTAATTTAGAGAAAATACATAGAGACTTTTATGATAAAATAGAGATTAAAGAGAAAGAGGATTCAAATTTTAAGTGTAAGATAAAAAAGAAGGATTAGGTGATAATGTGTTACAATGTGAAAATATTGGATTAAGATTTAAAGATAGAGTTCTATTTAAGAATGTAAATATTAAGTTTGATAATGATTTTGCTTATGGTGTAATAGGGGCCAACGGAGCAGGTAAGTCTACTTTTTTAAAGATACTTGCTGGTATTATAGAACCTACTAGTGGAAATATTATTAAAGGTAAACACGATAGAATTAGTTACTTAGTACAAGACCATAATGCATATGATAATGATATCGTACTTGATACTGTTATTGCAGGTGATAAAGAGTTATATGATATTAAGCAAGAAAAAGATGCTATATATTTAAAAGAAGACTTTACAGAAGAAGATGGTATTAGAGCAGGTGTACTTGAAGATTTATTCTTAAAGAAAAATGGTTGGCAAGCAGAAGCAGATGCGGCAATTTTATTATCTGGTTTGGGTATTGATAATCATTTGCACAATCTATATATGAAAGATTTAAAAGAGACTGATAAGGTAAAAGTAATGCTTGCAAGAAGTCTATTTGGTAACCCCGATATACTACTACTTGATGAGCCTACTAATGGACTTGATTTAGAATCAAAAACATGGCTTGAAGAGTTCCTTCTTGATTTTAAAAATACAGTAATTGTAATATCGCATGATAGACATTTCTTAAATAAAGTATGTACGCATATGGTAGATATTGATTATGAGAAGATTAATATGTTTGTTGGTAACTATGATTTCTGGCTTGAATCATCAGAACTTATTCAAAAGCAGATGAAAGATAGTAATAAGAAAAAAGAGGATAAGATTAAAGAGTTAGAAGACTTTATTAGAAGATTTTCTGCTAATGCATCTAAGTCAAAGCAAGCAACAAGTAGAAAAAAAGCATTAGAAAAGATTAAGTTAGATGAGATTAAACCATCTTCAAGAAGATATCCTTTTATAGAGTTTATATCAGAAAGATTACTTGGTAAGGATGTAATTAGAATTAATAAACTAAGTTATGAAGTAGAAGGTAAAACATTAATTAAAAACTTAAAATTAACTATTGATAATACTGATAAGATTGCTTTAATAGGTAATAATGAACAAGCTAAAACTGCTTTATTAGAATTAATATATAATAATAGTAATTCTATTAATTATGGTAATACAGTAAGTATGAGTTATTATCCTAAAGATAATTCTAAATACTTTGATAAAAAGATTAGTATGGTTAAATGGTTAGAACAATATTCTAAAGATACTGATGAGACTTTTATAAGAGGATTCCTAGGTAGAATGCTGTTTAGTGGTGAAGAATCTTTAAAAAATGTAGACGTATTAAGTGGTGGAGAGAAAGTTAGATTAATGCTTTCAAAGATGATGCTAGAAAAAAGTAATATATTACTACTAGATGAACCTACTAATCACTTAGATATGGAATCTATCACGTCCCTTAATAAAGCACTTACTCTCTTTAAAGGAGTAGTAATTATATCTACATATGATAGAGAATTAATAGATACTGTATGCAATAGAGTACTTAAGATAAATGATGACGGAACTATCATTGATTTTAAATCTAATTATAGTGATTACTTAAAAAAGTATGGAGGAGAAAATGAATATGGATGCTAAAAAAATAATTGAACTACAACAAATGTCAAAACAATATACTAGGGAAGAGATGTTAAAATTAAATGAAGATGTTACTTTTGAACCTGTTGGTGGTATTGAAGATGATTTAGATGAAGATGAAGAACTTTTTTCTAGCGGACTAAATACATCTAAAGTTCTTGAATTACAAAGGAT
>CAMVPJ010000054.1 GCA_947169395.1 uncultured Caryophanales bacterium | reverse complement strand
GATATTCTTTTATTCTCTTACACTCTTGATTATAAAGAATATTCTTTTCTTCAAGATATTTAATTATAGCTACCTCTGTTTCATCACCTATATATTTATCATCACTTTTTTGTACATTATGATTTAAACTCGCACACATATTTAATATATTACTATCAAAAGAATCTAAATCACTATATAATTTACCATTAACATAAATTGATTTTACTATCATTTTATTTTGCGTAATAGTACCTGTTTTATCTGAACATATAACATCAGTAGAACCTAATGTTTCAACAGATGCCATCTTTCTTATAATTACATTTCTTTTAGCCATCGAACTCATACCAAGTGATAATATGATAGTTATTATAGACGACATTCCTTCTGGAATTGCAGCTACTGCAAGCGATATTGATAACATTACAACATCAAATAAATCATTTCCTTTTAATAAGCCTATTACCATCATTAGTATAATAATAGATATAACTACGTATGTTAATACTTTACTTACTTGATTAACTTTCTTCTGTAGTGGCGTAATATCACTTTTTTTATCCATTAAACTACTAGCAATCTTACCTAGTTCAGTATTCATACCAGTAGATGTTACTACAACAAACGCATGTCCATTAGTAACATTACATCCAGCATACACCATATTTTTTCTTTCATATAATTCTAAATCTTTATTAATATCTATATTATTCTTTTCAACTGCAACAGATTCTCCTGTTAAAGTTGATTCATTAACGTATAAATTATCTGCACTTATCACTCTAGCATCCGCCGAGACATAATCTCCTGCTTCTAGTTCTATAATATCTCCTACAACTACTTCTTTTACATCAATAGTTTTCTTTTTATTATCTCTAATAACATTAGTATTTGTTACAAACATTTTATTTAATTCTTCTATAGCTAAATCTGCTTTTTTCTCTTGAATAAAACTAAGTATTGCATTAATTATAACTATAATAATTATTATTATCGAATCAACATATGATTCATGCTCTATATAAGAAATGAGTGCAGAAAAAGCTGATGCAAATATAAGTAGAATAATCATAAAATCATTAAACTGTTCTAAAAATAGTACTATATTAGATTTCTTCTTTTTCTCTTTTAATTTATTTTCTCCATCTCTAATAAGACGACTATTTGCTTCCTTGCTAGTTAATCCTTCAATACTAGTATCTAGTCTTTTATAAATATCTTCTATTTTTTCTTTATATATTTCTTTCATATTCACTATCCATTTTCTACTATAACCCTACCATCTAAATTGCATATATAACAATTTGGTAATAATCTTTTTATTTCATTTAATATCTCACTATCTTTTTCATATGTTCTTCCAACAAGTATTCCTTCAATAAAATTACTTGGTATGCCAAATAGTACGGCTGACTCTCTATCTGTAAAATAATCATCTTTATTATGTCTCCCACTAATAAAACTATTAATATCATAATTCTTATTAATAAAATCTTTTACAGTTTTATCATCTATATTATCAATATTTAGTATATCACCATTTAACAATTTATTAATATACTCATTATTATTATTATTATAAATAATAGCTATCTCTACTTTATCTTGGATTAAACTTGGCATAAATCTTGCTTCTTTAGTTTGCTCAATTGTCCACATTCTACATTGGTTTTTTATTATATAATTATTAATGCTGCTCATTTTATTAAACGGAATAATCTCTGTTTTAGAAGTATTACTATATTCATTATTAATGAGTAATCCATTATACTTAATTGTTCCACCACTATAATAGTTAATATAATCACTAAGTTTATAATCATTTTTTAAATTCCATACACTTACACATGATGGATACTTAGATAATCTACCGTTAGTAAAAATGCTTGCAATTAGTCCATTATTAACTATATCAGTAAGTCCTTCTATATTTCTATATGTCCCATGTAATAAAGTACCTTTCTTAAGATAAACACTTTCTTTTTCTTTATAAGTTGTATAACTTATTTTATGGTTTAATATGTTATAATAGTTTTCCATTTGTTCTAATATTATCTTTCTTGCTTTACCTTTAAATTTCTTTTTAGCAATCTTTATATAATCTTCTTTATTCATATCATCACACTAACCTTACAACAATTATAGCAATTATAATTATATATATCAATAAAAACTAATTATTTGGACATAATAAAAATAATGACTGATATAATCATTATTTATCCTTTTTCTTCTTTTTAATATTTACTTCACTCATTATCCAATTAGCATCATATCCAGTATTTTTACATAATTTGTATAATGCTTCTGGAGTAATTAGGCGTATTCCTCGTTCATATCTAGATAAAGCATTAATTGATACATCTATTATTTTGTTTTCTTCTCTCAAACTAAGATTTAATTCTTCACGAATCTTCTTAAGTCTCTTACCAATTTTTTCTTTATCATCAGTATACTTTATATCAGATATTTCAATATCATCAGAAAGATTAAGTAGATAATCGATATTAATACCAAAGTAATTAGTAAGTTTTACTATCCCTTTCATATTAATCTTTCTATCTCCCTTTTCCCATCTAGTATATTCACTGCTAGATATACCAATTTGCTTATATATATCTTGAGCATCAATATTTGATCTTTCTCTTAACTTTTCTAGTTTATTTCTCATGTAATCACAACCTATATATAATATATAGGACGATTTATTGAATTTTATACATATTGACAAATTGGGTACGAAATATTACAATTATAACTACCTACTTATTTGTATTGAAACAGGAGGATAAAAATGAATAATACTATTTATTTAACAAATAAACAAAAACAATCTATTTTAGATTTAGAAAAATATATATTTGATTATTGTAAAAAGCATAATCATAAAATTGCAATCAATTATATATTTAATATAGAATATGCTAATTATATTCATAATAATGATGATATATTTGATTTTACTATTACAAATAATGATAAAAAATATAATTATGTAATTAAACTAATTAATAATAAATTTATACTAGATAGAAAAAATAATGATTAACCCTAACCATTATTTTTTATTGCGCTTATAATCTCATCTATACTTAATAATTCTTGAGTTCCTGACTCCATATCTTTTAAAGTATATTTATTCTCTTTAATCTCGTTTTCTCCTACTACAATTACGTATTTAATATTAGTTTTATTAGCAAATTCAAAACTTTTCTTAAGTTTCTTTTTGTTCATCTCAACCATTACTTTAATACCATTATCACGTAAAGTTGTTGCGATACTCATCGATTCTACTTCGGTATCCATTGGAATTATTAATACATCAACTAAACTATTATTAGTAATTTCTTCTTTTAATATTGCATAAATTGGTTCAAGCCCGAAAGACAAGCCACATGCAGGATAAATATTACCATCATCAATAAAATCAGTAATAATCTTATCGTATCTACCGCCACCACCAAGTGAACTTGTAATACGCATTTTCTTATCAAAGAATTCAAATACAATTCCTGTATAAATGCTTAAACCTCTAGCGAGTGTTGGAGAAAATAATGCATTATCAGTAAGATTATATTTATTAATTAAATCATTAATCTCATTAATCTCATCTAATCCTAGTTTAATTAACTCATTATCAGTATCTTTAAACTTAGTATTATATTCATCAAGTGATAAATTAAATAAGTTAAGTATTTCTTCTGCTTTATTATTATCTATATTAATTTTATTAAACTCTCTAATCATATCACTTCTAGTAATCTTTTCCATGTGATCGATAATAGATATTACTTTATCTATTAAATTATTACTAATTCCTGCATAAGTAATTAATCCACTCATAAGTTTACGATTATTCCATTTAATTAAAATATCAATACCTAGTTTATCAAATGCTTTTTTAACCATTATTAATTGTTCTATTTCAATCATACGTGAATTAATTCCAACTACATCAACATCACATTGATAAAATTCACGCATACGGCCTAACTTAACAGGACCATTTCTAAAAACCTTACCAATTTCATAACGTTTAAAAGGCATACGTAAATCTTTATTTAAGGCAATTACTTTGCAAAAAGGAATAGTAAGGTCATATCTTAAACCTAATTTACGATTACCTTGATCTGTTAATTTATAAGTCTCATTAAGTATTTCAGCATCTTCATCATACTTATAACTAAGCAAGTCATATTGATTTAATATTGGAGTTTTAATAGGCATATATCCATATACTTCAAATATAGACTTTAATGTATTTGTTATTTTATCTCTTAATACTTGTTCTTCTGGTAAGTAATCAGTTGTTCCTTTTAAGTTTTGTATTTTTATTTCTTTCATGTGCATCACCTAGTAATAATTATATCATGAATCAAGTATAAAAAAAAGAATTTTACATGGTGAAAATTCTATTTACTATTATACATTTTTATTTTTCTTTACCTCTTTTGCAAACAGGTAATGATTGATTCAAACATGGCTTAGACATTTGTGAATAAACACTAGATAATCTTGCAATAGAAGTAGTCTCATTATCTACTAGTTCTAATCTCCTATTCATTTCTCTTGCATTTCTTATATTATCTATTTTTATAATTTGATGAAGAATATATGCATCAGTCATAGATAAATTATTATAAATATCATCCAGTCTTTCAGTATTAATCAGTTCACGTAATTCTTTATCAGATAATTTTTCTAATCTTTTTACTTTATCGTTTGCTACTTTAAGTTCATCAGAAGTTAACTTTTTAAGCATTATATTCTCGATAGAATTACTCATATAATCATATACTTCATAAAACTCTTCTTTAGTACAATTTTGATTTACATACTTAGTAATTAAAATAAGCATACGTTTATCATCATCTGTAGAATTATATGATAGCCACTTAATCCACTCTTTAATTCCAATACCATAAATTATACCCTTTTCAATAATAGGATTTTTACCGTATATTTCAAAACTTGCATCTACTACTTCTTCTAAAAAATTATCTTTCATAAAACCCTCCTGCTAAGCTAATTATATATCATATTAGTATTTAAATCAATATAAATAAAAGGATATAGAATAAATCTATATCTCTTGCATTACAACAATTATCATTGGTTTACACTCCCGAGTTTTGCAGTTAGTTCAATTTCAAACAGGTATTTTGCCCTTATATGAT
>CAMVPJ010000053.1 GCA_947169395.1 uncultured Caryophanales bacterium | reverse complement strand
CTATCATAAACTAATGAACATTTCACTCATCAATTTACATCTTATAGTATACATGCTATAATGATGTTAAATAAAACTACAAAGAATAAGAAAGGTGAATAACTATGTATAAATATAAAAGAAATGGTTTTACTTTAGTAGAATTAATGGCAGTAATAATTATAATATCATTAATTGCACTTCTAACATTTCCAAATATAATTAATCAAATAAAGAAAACTAAGAAATCAAATAATAAAATGATAGAAGATGTAATAATAGAACAAGCAAAGAAATATGTTAATGATAATGAAGATGAGTTTCAAGATGCTGATGGTTATTGCTTATCTATAGAAACACTTGTTGATAATGGATATGTGAAAGATAATCTGTTTAAAAATAATGATATTGCATATGATGATGTAATAATGATGATTAAAAAAAGTGATTTTAGTTATAAAATAGTTAATAAAAATAATTGTGATGTATCTGAATATCAAAATATATTTGTTGATAATGAAGGGAAAAAATATGAACGTTTAGTATACTTAGAAAGTACAGGACCACAGTATATTGATACAGGTTTTAACACAAATACACCAGAAGCAGGATATTATATTAAATATCAAAATTATCGAGACCACTCTGGTGATGATACTGTAATGGGAGTGTTAAGTCCTAATAGAGGCATATTAACAAATTATAAGAAAGTTGGTTCTAGTTGGAAACAATCAGGAGTAGGAGCTGATGATTCTACTATGATAGACGTTTTACCGACTGATATTATTGAAACATGGTTAAATTATGAAAACAATAGTATTAGTAAAATAAGTTTAAATGGTGAAGTTCAAAAATCAGAAAGTATATCTACTGTAACTTCAACAAACAATCGTTCTTGCTATATTTTTGCCTCAAATTTTGATAGCGCATATGGTATGGCAAGCGGAGTACGAGTTTATGGAGCAAAGATTACACTTAATAATGAAATAGTTCGAGATTATATTCCGGTATTAGATGCAAATAATAGACCTTGTATGTTTGATAAGGTAGGTAAGAAGTGCTATTATAATCAGGGTACAGGAGAGTTTCAATATTCATATATGGGAAAAAACATTAGAAAAATTAATTATTTAGAAAGTACAGGAACACAGTATATTGATACAGGATTTACTTCAAACACACCAGAAGCAGGATATTATATTAAGTATCAAAATTCTCAGGACCATTCTGGTGATGATGTTGTAATGGGAGTGTTAAGTCCTAACAGAGCCATACTTACAAGTAATAAGAAGACATCTACTACTTGGAAAGAATCAGGACTTGGATCTGATGAATCTACTAAAATAGATGTTACATCAACTAATATTATTGAAACTTGGCTAAATTTTGAAAATAATAATATTAGTAAAATTAGTCTTAATGGAGAGATTCAAAAGTCAGAAAATATTTCTACTGTAACTTCAACCAACAATCAATCTTGCTATATTTTTGGAGCAAACTGGGGTAACGTATATGGAAATGCAAGTGGAGTTCGAGTCTATGGAGCAAAGATTACACTTAATAATGAAATAGTTCGAGATTATATTCCGGTATTAGATAAAATGGGAGTACCTTGTTTATATGATAAGGTAGAAGGTAAGTTTTATTACAATCAAGGTACTGGAGATTTCTTATATGGATAGTATTAATTGAAAAGTAAATTCAAAATTCAAAAGTAAAATTCAAAACTTTACTTTTTTTTGATTTGTGGTATAATTGTCTCTGTGTGAAAAAGGAGTTAGTGTATGAAAAAGAAGAATATTGCTATTATTGCGCATGTTGACCATGGTAAGACTACTTTGGTTGATAAGTTATTACAAGCGTCTGGTACTTTTAGAGAGAATGAGAATGTACAGGAACGTGTTATGGATTCTAATGATATAGAACGTGAACGTGGTATTACTATTCTTGCTAAGACTACGGCTATTAATTATAAGGATTATCGTATTAATATTCTTGATACACCAGGTCATGCTGATTTTGGCGGCGAAGTTGAACGTATTATGAATATGGTTGATAATGTAATTCTAGTTGTTGATGCTTATGAAGGTACTATGCCTCAGACTAGGTTTGTACTTAAGAAGGCTATGGAAGCTCATGTTAAACCTATTGTTGTTGTAAATAAGGTTGATAAGCCTGCGGCACGTCCTAAAGAAGTAGTAGATGAGGTAATGGAGTTATTTATTGATTTAGGTGCGGATATTGATGATTTAGATTTTCCTGTTGCATATGTATCGGCTGTTAATGGAACATCTAGCTTTTCACCTGATCCTGCTACTCAAGAAGAAGACATGACTAAGGTATTAGATTTAATTATTGATAACGCGGTTGATCCTAAGGTAAGTGAAGGTAGTTTACAATTTCAACCAGCTTTACTTGATTATAATGATTTTGTTGGTAGAATTGGTATTGGTCTTGTTAAAAGAGGTAAGATTAAACTTAATCAAATGGTTAGTTGTGTACGTGTAGATGGTTCTATTAAACAGTTTAGGGTTGCTAAACTTTATGGATTTTTAGGACTTAAAAGAATTGAGATCGACGAAGCTGAAGCAGGAGATATTATCGCAATTGCGGGATTACCTGATATATCTGTAGGGGAGACTGTATGTGAAGTAGGCAGTGAAGAAGCTTTACCACTACTTAGAATTGATGAACCAACATTACAGATGAATTTTGGAGTTAATACAAGTCCTTTCTGTGGTAAAGAAGGAAAACTTGTTACTGCACGTAAGATTGAAGAAAGACTTACTAAAGAAACAGAAAGAGATGTATCTTTAAAGATTAAACCTTATGATAATGAATCTTGGACTGTATCAGGTCGTGGTGAATTACACTTAGGTATATTAATTGAAAATATGCGTCGTGAAGGATATGAACTTCAAGTATCAAAACCTGAGGTTATTATTAAAGAAATTGATGGAGTTAAATGTGAACCTTATGAAGAATTACAAATAGAGTGTCCTGAAGAGTGTGTTGGAAGTATTATTGAACAACTTGGTACTCGTGGTGCGGTTATGATTAATATGAGTAATGTTAATGGACAAACAAGGCTTTTATATGATATTCCATCTCGTGGTTTAATTGGTTTTTCTACTGACTTTATGACTACTACTAAAGGTTATGGTATAATGAATCATTCTTTTAAGGAATATCGTCCTTATGAATCAGTTGATATTGGTGAACGTAAACTAGGTGTACTTGTATCTATGGAAAATGGTAAGTCTACGGCCTACGCTTTAGGTGCCTTAGAAGATAGAGGTGTAATGTTTGTTGAGCCTGGAGAAGAAATATATGAAGGTATGATAGTCGGAGAACACTCAAGAGAAAATGATCTTGCTGTTAATGTTGTAAAGGGAAAAAATTTAACTAATACAAGAAGTGCAGGTAAGGATCATACTGTTGTGTTAAAAAGACCTAGAGAGATAACTTTAGAGTATGCACTTGATTACATTAATTCTGATGAACTTGTAGAGGTTACACCACTACATATTAGGCTTAGAAAGAAGATATTAAATACTGAACTTAGAAAGAAAGCTGATAGTAAAAAGGCATAAGTTACTAATTTTAGTAACTTTTTTGTTGTAATATTTTAATTTTATAATATAATATAGGTACAGGGGATACTTATGGATAATATAGATAATTTATTATTAGAATTAAAAAGGGTACTTAGTGTAGTGGATGATAATTATATTAGTAAAATTGCACTTACTCTAAAAGATGATAGTGAATATGATAGATTATTTTATCATTATGCCGATTTATGTGGTGTAGATAAAAAGTGTGCGAAGAGTATGTGTGTTGATAAAATAAATGTTAGTAATAAAGATATAAGTGCATGTTTATTTGATTATTATGCGGTAAAAGATATTAATAGTGATAATGCAATATTTACTGATTTATATAAGATAATGGATGATAACTTAGAATATTATTTTAATAATGTAGATGAGTTACAAGACTTAATTGAGGATAATAAAAGTGTAATTGATGGATTAAATGAGTTTTATGGTATTAATAAGAATAGTGAGATTAATTATATAAAGTTATATTTATCTAGTATTTTTTATAGTTATATGGCAACATATACTAATATAGTGGATACTGATGATTATTACGTAGATGAAGATACTAGGTTTATTGATATATATAATTCATTAAATGATGTTGAAAATGTAAATGAAGTTATAGATATATTTAATAGTTATATTGATGAGATATTAGATATATTCTATATATATTCTAATCTTGATAAAAAAGGTAAGGATGCAATAATCACTAATATAATTAATAAAAATAAGATTAATAATGTAATTAATATATGTCCATTTAGTATAATGATGTTTAAAAGATACTTTAGTATGTATTATAACAATGAAGAATTAAAGAGTATTGAAGTAGGAAGAATTACTATTAGAGTAATAAATGATATGATTAAAGATTCTTATGATGGTATAAATAACTTTAATGATGTTATTAAAAATACAGTTAAGATTATTAAATCTAGTTCAATGGATTATAATATAGATAAATGGTCAAAATACTTGTGTTCTAATGTGTATGAGAATATTAAATTAAAGAATATTTATGATAATGATGAATTAACTTTTATTAAAGTAGTAGAAGAAAATGTAATTCTTAATAGGTTATTTAACTATGAATACTTATTAGAATATATTATTAAAAAATTCTATGAGTTTAACTCAGAAATATATGATAAACAAGTATTAAAGAATTTAAGAGATAACACTAGCGAAAGGGATAAGGTGTTGCTAAAAAGAATCAATCCATTTTATGAAGAGATTGAAAATTTAAAATAAAAAGAGACGCGGGTCTCTTATTTTGTTTTGAAAACACTTTTATCAAAGAATACGGTAATATCTACTTCAAGGAAATCTGCAATTTGTTCTAGAGTATCTATTGAAATAGTTTGTCTTGTTTTAGATTCTAGTTTTGCAATAAAGCTATCACTTAAAAATAATCCTTGAGCTAAATCGTGTTGTTTAATTCCTTTAATCTTTCTATATTTTTGAATATTTTTACCGATTGTATTATATATATCTTGTTTCATAATTTTCCTCCTTCGTATAAATAATCACTTATATTTTCTCATGAATGCATATAAAAGATAATATACAAGTAGTCTATAAGCAGTTCATATCTTATATTTTTTGTATATATTATACAACTAAAATTATAAAACGTGATTAAAATTTTCAGCAAAAAAGAGTAAATTAATTTAAAATGAAAAAATATATGATTATTTAGC
>CAMVPJ010000052.1 GCA_947169395.1 uncultured Caryophanales bacterium | reverse complement strand
CACTTTGGCCTTTTTTTATAATGGATTAAAAGATTTTGCTGCAAAACTAAAGATTTAAATCAATATAAATAAAAGGATATAGAATAAATCTATATCTCTTGCATTACAACAATTATCATTGGTTTACACTCAGTTTCATTATAGAAAAACTTACCTAACTTATCACGAATACCATATTTTACTTTATTATAATCAGCATAGTACCCTTTAATATTATCTTTTAGTATTTTAAGTGATATTTGTTCTGCTTCTTTAATTAAATCTATATTGTCTTTAACAAATACAAATCCTTTTGTAACTATAATTGGATTTGCAAGTATTCTTTTAGTTACCTTATCTATTGTAGCAGTAACAATTACAATACCATTATCAGATAGTATTTCTCTATCTTTTAATACTAGATCACCAATATCTGTTGTATCTTTACCATCGATAAATACATCGTCTACTTTAATATGATCTACACTATCAACTAGTTTTCCATCAATAAAAGTAGTAACTTGTCCATTTAATCTAAGTAATGTATTAGAATCATTATATCCAATTAGTTTTGCGGCATTTACTGCTTCTACTTGACATCTATATTCACCATTTACTGGCATAAAATACTTAGGTTGCATTAAATTAATCATCATAAGTATATCTTCTCTTGATGCGTGGGGTGATAAAAACTTCTTAGATAGAATGATTAATTTGGAACCTACCTTAGCTATATCATCAAATACTTTAGTTGATGTAAGTTCAATACCTTCATATATAGGAGAAGCAATTACCACTGTATCTTCTTCTTTTAGAGTAATAAACTTATCTGAATGTCTAAGTATTCTTTTAAGTGATGAATAAGGTCTTTCTTTTTCATTTGATATAATTACAACTATTCCACTATCATTTACATGATGGATATTCTTAATACGTTTCTTATCAAATCTAATTAATCCCATATCAATAGATTTAGATATAATATTTTCTAAATTCTTACCCATTATAACTACGTTTCTATCTGAATTAGTAACTGATGTTAATAGTTCCTGAATACGATATATCTGTGAACCAAATATATTTATAAGTATTCTACCTGGTGTTTTAAGTAGAGTTTCTGTAAATAATTCTCCTGCTAAATGTTTAGGAGATGTAAACCCTAAATTATTTGAGTATAAACATTCACTCATTAAGCATAAAACACCTTGTTTTCCAACATATGCAAGTTTACCAATATCTGTTTTATAAGGACCTGTCATAGTTGGATCAAATACATAGTTACCGCTAAATACTATCGCACCATCTTTTGTATTTAATACATAAAGGTAAGAATCTGGTAAAGCATGTGATACTTGAATTGGAAAAATATTATTTTCACCAAAGTTTACTTGTTTATGAGCAGTAAGTTCAATTAAGTTAGCACTCACTTTTTCTTCTTCTAAATCTTGTTTAATAATCTCTAAGGTATATTTACCACCATATATTTTAATATCTGGAATGTATGATAATAAATCTACAATTGCTCCTACCTGATCATCATGACCATGGGTAATAAACAAACCAACTATTCTATCTTTATTTTCTACTAGGTAATCAAAATTAGGAATAATATAATCTATACCTAGTAAATCATCAGACGCATATTTTAATCCAGCTTCAAAGATAAATATATCTTTATTAACCTCTACAATATACATATTTTTACCTTTTTCATTTAATCCACCTAAGGCACATATTTTAATTTTACTCATAATTATATTTACCTCCTTTCTTTTAGACTTTTCAATTATATCACTTATTATATCTAAAATCAAACAATGTCATTATCATTATATGGTGTTTCTGTAAACTTACGTGACAGTACTAATACCTTTTTATCCGTATACATATTATCTTTTAAATACTGTCTTAGAAAGTATATTTTATCTATATTATCATCAAATATTAAATCAGTAAGTTCTAGTGCTGCATCGATATTAATAGAACGATAATATTTATAATCATTAAATTTCATTATATTCTTGCATATTCTATTTTCTACTATTTCTAAGTTAAATTTATCGCTATTACAGTATTTCATTAATTTAACAACTAAATTAAGGTTATTCTGCCAAATAATTGGATCTAATGTTCCATTAGGACCGCGAAATTCAAATGTATTATTAACATGCTCTTCACTTAAGTATGATACATTAGATAAATTAATAAACTGATTTTTTTTAAAATAACCTGATAACTTATTAATCAAATCTTTTGAATTTAATCTTTTAAAATATTCTGATCCAAACTCAAGATAAATGTCATACCAAGTGTTTGCAACAGGTTTAGCGTAATTATGCATAGATAACCTTTCATTTATAAAATTCCCATAGAAAAACCTAGCAAGAATATTTTCATAAGCAATAATAAGTGCAGTAAAGTTAGTAAGGCTATTCATATTATTATTCATAATCTGCGCACCAATATGAATATGCGCGCCACAATTATTACCTATATAGCCATTTTTCTTAATTATATAACATAAATCCTTTATTCTACTCCAATTTATATTAGAGATATTTAGTATAGGAGTACATATTTCACCAATGGTTAAAAAATCACTAACTAAACAATCTTCTCCGTCTTTATATAGTTTATAATCTTCTTTAAAATAACCTTTTTTGCTCATTTCTCTTCTTATTAATGTTTCATCATAATCTTCAAATTCAAATTCAAATCCTGCTGTATCATTAGAATAATTACCTATAGTATCTCTTAACTCTAAATAATACTTATCTAAGTTAGTAACAACACTCTTGATATCACTGCTTGATAATTTTGAAAGCATTACATTACCATTAGGATTAAGTATTTTAAATATATCATAATTGTTTTTCATATATTACACCTCTAATTTTATCTTAGTAAATTGTTTAGCCGGTTTTAAATACTTGCTAGTAGTTTCTTCCATATTCTTTAAATACTGTCTTAAAAAGTAAACTTTATCAATGTTTTTATCAAATATTAAATCAGCAAACTCTATCGCACCATCAGAGTCTATCTTACGGTAATATTCAAGATTATTAAAGTTACTCTTACTAATCTCTATTCTAGATAAGATAGTATCATAATCAAATGAATCTCTATTGCAATACTTAATGAAGTGATTAACTAGATTATAATTATTCTGCCATATAATTGGATTTAATGTATAATTAAATAATCTAAATTCTATTGTATTTTTATCTTTTACTTCATCTAATGATTTAACATTAGTTAAATTTATTGCTTTATTTTTATCATTACATGATAACCATTTTATCATTTCAAAGCTACTTAAATAACTATAATTTTTAAATACACTAAGCATCTCATACCAAGTTTTAGAACTTGGTCTTGCATAAGTTGTTATTCCAGGCCTTTCATTCAAAAACTCTCCATAAGCAAATCTATATAATATATTTTCATAAGCACATAATAAAAGTATTAATCTAGTAATAACTTCTTTATCATTATTAAGTGAATGTGCACCAATATGAATATGTGATCCCGCATGAGTTCCTACTTTAGAATTATTCTTAATGATATCACATATGTAACTAATATCTTCCCAATTAATATTAATTTTGCTTAGTATAGGCGTTATAACCTCATATCCCTTATATAAACTATTATCTGGTTTTATTACCCATTTAGATAAATCAAATCCATACTTATTCATCAAATCATATATTTTACTATATTTAAATACTTCTGCTTCCATTTCAAAACCAAATGTATCTTTATTATTCATATCAATACAATTTCTAAGTTCTAGATAATACTCATTAATGTAATTTATTAATTCATACTTACTATTTTTAGATAACTTACTAATCATGCAATTATTATTACAACCTAACAATTCAAATATTTTATAATTATTCATAACAACCCCACCAAACAAGGTAATATATTACCAAAAAATATTAAATAAGTCAAAAAGAGAGACCGAAGTCTCTATCTATATTAACGCTAACAAATGTTAGTTAGCGGACAATCTTGCAAGTATTAAAACCATGTAACTTCAATAGCTTTAATACTTGATTATGATGTCTCATTAATTACTATTAATAATCTACTTATATTATATACAAATATTTAATAAGTATTCCTACAATATAATATACAAATTGCAATTAATATATTTAATATAAATAAAAAAGGAATTAATAAATTATAATCCTTTCTTGCCATTAATAACTACTATAACATTAAATTGCGTTATATAAAAACCTAAAACTAATAAAAAAATAAAAATTTTAAAACATTATATCACTATCTTTAATCTGTTTTACAATTTTCGCATGCTCAATATCATGCTTTAATATTAATTCATCTCTTTCTTTGCCACTAACATTATATATGTCAAAGCAAAACCAACCTATAGTTGAAATTTTTTTTACTTGGTTATTTTCCAAATCATATTCAATTTTTGCATCTGGATATATCTTTAAAATTCTATTTACACTAGCATCATCTATTTCTACATATAAATCAAAATGCTGTAATCTAGGATCTACAATTCTTCTTTTTATAATACAATCCTCATTCAAAGTATTCTTTAAGTTTTTTAGAAGTTCCTCAATTTCCATAAGATTCATTCATCATCACCCACTCCAATTTTTTTATAACATCTTTTTTATAATTTACTTTAATCTTAATATTAAGTTTTTATACTTTTATAATGTCCAATCCTGAGAATTTATTCCCAAAAATTCCTTATTCCTAAAACCAATGCATATTCCATTTTCTAAATCACATCTACATTCCCCATAAAATGATATTTCTGGATAAACATAACCATCATTTGCTTTCCACACGCTTGTTACATTTATTGCGATTGCTGTAATATTAATCTCGTTTTCCACATCATCTATTTCTATTGAATCTTCCCTTGTTCCATCAAAATATTCCCAACTGCTATATACGTCATTACAATAATCGAGTATTTGTTGTTTATAGTCATCTATTTTTATATTTTCTAAAAACCAGTTTAATACATCAAGTTCTTCTTTACTTAATTCAAAATCATATTCTTTATAATTACCTGATTCATCAAATTGATTATCTCCCGTACAAAAAACTCTAATCTTTTTTTCTTTTCCAAACAATTTTACATCAACATAATCATTATTTTTTAAACTCTTAATCATATAATTCACCTTCAGTATATATTTTAACATATTATTATATAAAAACCTATATTTAAACTGTATATTTGAATTATTATTATATTATTTTTTTATTTTAAACATGATGCACCCAACATGATCTGTTCTATATATTTTTGAATGTTTCTCCAAATCCTGTATCATCTACCATTACACCATAAATATTCATGACCTTTCCCATATTCTCATCATAACAATAGGTGAGGTTTTGATGCTATCTCCACCTTTTCCCCTGTTCTACACC
>CAMVPJ010000051.1 GCA_947169395.1 uncultured Caryophanales bacterium | reverse complement strand
GAAGAAAAGAAGAACAAAGGAAATTAAAAGAAGAAAAGAAACTTCAAAGACAACTTGCTAAGACTAAAGTTGATGATAAAGAATTATTTAATAAAATAAATGATATTGTTTCTGATAATAAAGTTGATGAGATAGAAAAATCAGTTCCTATTGGAGAATTAGTGGTTAATGAAACTGCTCTTCCTCCTAAAAAAGAGAAAAAGCCATTATTTACTATTAGAAAAAAGAAAAAAGTAAAAATAGTTGACTATAATGAGTTCGATGAGGATGAAGATGACTTAAGTTTAAAGATAATTAATACTATATTAGTTATTTTAACCGTAATATTTGTTATATTATTGATTGGTGTAATTTGCTTTGTGATTTATGTAAGTACTTTTTAGTACTTTTTTCTTTATTTTAAATTAATAATATAATATAATGAAGAAGAGGAGAGTGATTACTTGTGGATAGTGATATGGTTATTTTAGATGTTACTGAAAAAATGGATAAGACTTTAGAAAATCTTGAAAAAAGATTTACTACTGTTAGGGCTGGTCGTGCAAATCCGTCAAGTTTGGATGGTATTGTTGTTGAGTATTATGGAGTTATGACACCATTAAAACAATTGGCAAATATTACAGTTCCAGAAGCTAGACAATTACTTATCAAACCTTTTGATAAAGGATGTTTAGGAGCAATTGAAAGAGCTATTTTGACCTCTAATTTAGGATACAATCCTGGAAATGATGGAGAGACTATACGTATAGTTATTCCTGAACTAACAGAAGAAAGAAGAAGAGAATTAGCTAAACAAGTTAAGTCAATTGCAGAAGATGCTAAAGTTTCTATTAGAAATATTCGTCATGATGGGATAGAAGATATTAAAAAATTAGAATTACCAGAAGATGAAGAAAAAGGAATGGAAAAGGATATTCAAGATTTAGTTAATGATTATAATAAAAAAATAGAAAATAAGTTAAAGGAGAAAGAACAAGAATTACTTACTGTTTAGTAATTCTTTTTTGGAAGTTATTATGTTATTTGATGGAAAAGAAGTTAGAGAAAGTCTATTAAAGGAGTTAAGTAAAAAATTTAAAAAAATTAAATGTGGGTTGACTGTAATTCAAGTTGGTGATGATTTTGCTAGTAATAAATATATTAATCAAAAAAGAAAACTGGCAGAAGATTTGGGAGTTAATTTTGAGTTAATTAAATTAGAGAAGACTACTACTTCAAAACTTTGTAAATTAATAGATGAGTTAAATGATAAGGATGATTGTCATGGTATTATTTTACAATTACCTATTCCAAAGAATTTAGATTATGAAGTTATTAGAAATAGAATTAATCCTATTAAGGATATTGATGGAGTAAATGACGTTAATATAGTTAAATTGATGCATGGTCAAAAAGATGCATTAGTTCCTTGTACTGCTTTAGGTATTATGAAAATATTAGATTATTATAAGATTCCATTAGAAGGAACTGATGTTACTATTATTGGCAGAAGTATTCATATAGGTAAAGCTTTATATAGTTTACTTCTTAATAGAAATTCTACAGTTACTATATGTCACTCTAAGACTAAGGATTTAAAAAAACATACAAAGAATGCGGATATTGTTATTACAAGTGTTGGCAAAGCGGATTTTATTACTCCTGATATGGTTAATAAAGATGTTATCTTAATAGATGTAGGATTTAATTTTAAAGATGGACATATTTGTGGAGATGTTTCTAGTGAAGTTAAGGATTATAAATATTTGACTCCTGTTCCTGGAGGAGTTGGTCAAATGACAGTATACTCAATTTATGAGAATTTATTAAATGCATATAAGATGTGTAAAGATGTTAAAAAAAATAAGAAATAATAAAAAACTTATATCTTTCTTTTTATCAATAATATTAGGCTCTATTATAATAGTACCTAATATTATTATGGGACATGGTATATATAATTTAATTGCAGATTTTAATAATCAACAAATACCATTTAATATGTTAATTAATTATTCAATTAAACATGGTAATATATTATGGACATGGTTTAATGAAATGGGAAGCAATTTTATAGGAACATTTAGTTTTTATAATTTATTTAGTCCTTTTAATTTAATAGGATATTTATTTCCAGAAAAATTGTTTCCTTATTTAATTGGACCTATATTTATATTTAAATATGGAATTTCAGGAATTTGTTCATATATGTTTTTAGAAAGATATGTTAAAAATAAAAATTATGCTATTCTTGGATCATTACTTTATACTTTTAGTGGTTTTCAATTAACAAATATCTTATTTTATCATTTTCATGATGTAGTGGCATTCTTTCCATTGTTATTATATTCTTTAGATAGGTTAGTTTATGATAACAAAAAAGGAAGACTCAGTTTAGTTATTCTTTTATGTGCTATTACTAATTGGTTTTTCTTTATTGGTGAATGTATATTTGTATTTATTTACTTTATAATAAAGTTTATTTGTAAGGATTATAAAATTAATAAAAAATTATTTATCAATTTAGTATTTGAAGTATTAATTGGAATACTAATGTCTATGTTTGTACTATTACCAGTATTCTTATTTACTATATCTAATCCGAGAATTACAAATAATTGGACTTTTATAGATATGGTTAAATATCCATTTACTAATTATTTTGAAATTGTTAAAGGTATGTTTTTACCTCCAGAAGTAATGGCAAATAGAAGTTTATTAATGGAAACTAATTACAGTAGTGTAGAAGCTTATTTACCAGTAGTAGGATTAGTACTTGTAATACCTTATTTAATTAAAAATAAGAGGAGTCCTTATACTATACTATTTATTATTAGTTTAATATTTATGTTTATTCCAATATTAAATAATAGTTTTGTTTTATTTAATACAGGTTATTATGCTAGATGGTTTTTTATGCCTATACTTATTATGTCTTTAATGTCTATTAAGAGTATTGAAGATAAATTAGATATAACTAGTGGAATTAAAATTACTATTATTTCATTACTTGTACTTATATTATTTAGTTTTATTTATAATAAAATATATAGCTTTAATATATTAGATAGGTATTATTTAATAGTAATAGTACTTGAAATGATATTTGGTATTATAGGAGTACTATTAAGTAATAGATTTAGAAATAAAAATATATTAATCTTAATAATATTTATATTTATATATGTATCTATTCATGGTAATTATATGATTTATAAGTATAAATATAATAATTTTAAAATAGAAACTGATTATAAAGATTTTATTACTAAAAAGAGTGAATTTAATAAATATAAGAATTATAGATTTAATAGTAGTAAAAATTGTAGAAGTAATATTGGTTATATTAATAAAATTAATAATATAAGAGCATTTAATTCTAATATTAGCGGTAATGCATTTAGTTTTTATAATAGTGTTGGTATTCTAAGAAGTGTTTATACTGAGATAGATATAAATAATAAGGAATTAAATAATATATTAGGTGTTAGATATATTATTAGTTGTGGTGATGATATTGATAATTATAAATATATTGAAGATATAGGTAATTATAAGATATATGAAAATACTCAATATAAAGAATTTGGATATAGTGTTAATGATTATATGAAGTTAGATACTTTTAATAGTTTGAGTTTTGAAGATAGAATTAAAGCATTAAATGAAAAGATTATTCTTGATAATAATCAGATTAAGTTATTTAAAGATTTTTATCCAAATAATACTAAGTATTTAAGTAATAAATTTATATTTATTAATGATGGATTTAAATCAAATATTGAATCTGATAATGATACTATTGCGATATATCAAATTCCTTATGATGAGGGATTTAAAGCAACTAATAATAATAAAAAAGTAGATATTTATAATGTTAATAATGGATTTATTGGTATTAAGATAAATAAGGGTAAGAATAATATTCTTGTTACTTATGAACCTAGAGGATTTAGAGTAGGTATAATATTATCACTAATTTCATGTTTTATATATTTAATATATTTATTTAAAATAGTATACAAAAAAAAATAAATATGCTATAATACGCATATCGGCATTGATTAAGAAGTAGTAATTAATGATTTATTTGTAGAGAGATTATGGCTGGTGAAAATAATCAATAATAGTTAATGAATTCGTCTTAGGAGCTCTTATTAATAGTAAGCGTTTATCTTGCGTTAAAAGATTTAAGTGTATAGTAATCAATAACTATAAATTAAGGTGGTACCGCGAGTAATTCGTCCTTAAATTTATAGTTATTTTTTTTAGGGGGTATTATATTGGGAGAAAGACGTATATGTGATCAAGATTATACTTTATTAAGACCTAATTGGACTGAACTTCATCAATATTTTATTGATATATTTGGAAAAGAAGAAGGTAGAAATTTTTCAAATAATATGTCTAAAATATTATGGGGATATGAGAAAACTGTTAGAAGGTATGACTATGAATTATTGGCTCATTATTTAAGTAATAATACTAATCTTTCTTTTACAGCAAAGAATATACAAGAATGGGATGATTTAGTAAGAAATATGAAAGATACTGTTGAACCATTTGCAAGAAAGTTTTTAGAATATAATAAAAGAACTGGAAAAAGTAGTGTTATTCTTACAAATTGGTTTGGTGATAGTCAAAGAGAAAGACTAAAAAGACATGATTTACTAGAATTATTTGATGAAATATATTCAGGAGATGTTATAACTAAACCAAATCGTGGGGCATATATGAGAGCTATTGGTAATTATCCTATTAGTAATTGTACTATCATAGGAGATAATTATAAAGCAGACTATGCTCCGCCAATAAGTCTTGGAATAAATGCAATTCTTTATGATCCAGATGATAGGTATCCTAAAGAATTGGTAAAAGTAAAAAGTTTAAGTGAATTAATAAAATAGGAGGAACTTATGGAAAATAAGAAAATTAAAGAAGTTAAAGATTTACTAAAAAAAGATTTAGTAGATACAGATGATTTAAAAGTATTAGATGATTTAAGGGTAAAGTATTTAGGCAAAAAAGGTCTTATTACTGAACTTAATGGTGAAATTAAGAATGTACCAAATGAAGAAAAGAAAGAATTTGGTATGTTAGTTAATGAACTTAGAAATACTTTTAATGAATATTTTAATAAAACTAAAGATAAAATTGATACTAAGATTCTTAATGAAAGATTAGAAAAAGAAGCAATTGATATAAGTTTACCTGCTACTAAAGTGGAAGTAGGAGCACCTAATATATTAGAGAAAGTTATTGAAGAAGTAGAAGAAGTATTTATGTCTATGGGATATGATGTCGTAGATGGGCCTGAAATAGAATTAGATAAATATAACTTTGAAATGTTAAATATTCCTAAAGGACATCCTGCAAGAGATGCTCAAGATACTTTTTATATTGATGGTGAAGAAATTCTTCTTCGTAGTCAAACTTCTCCAGTACAAGTTAGAACTATGTTAAAAGGAGAAGGAAAAGTTCCTATTAGAATGATATGTCCAGGAAAGACTTATAGAAGAGATGATGATGATGCATCTCATTCTCATCAATTTATGCAAATTGAAGGGTTACTTGTTGATAAAGATATTAGTTTAAGTGATCTTAAAGGTACTATGGATGTTTTATTTAA
>CAMVPJ010000050.1 GCA_947169395.1 uncultured Caryophanales bacterium | reverse complement strand
TATTACCTAAAATACTTAAATTAGATCCTAATACTGAATATCCCATTCCTAAAAAGAACACAAAAACAAGAAAAATAATAACATTACGTTTCTTATAGTTAAATCTAATTTTTCTCCTACTATATTTTTTCATATTCTTACCTACTATGATTTTATTATAAATAACTATTGCTAGTAGTTCAATAAATACATTTAAATTAATTATTACTTGACATAAAAAAAGACCAAAGGTCTTTTCTATTTTATTAATACATTAGAAGTACTAAACACACTACTATTATCTCTAGCGATAACCCATGCTTGATCATCAGCATCTTTTACATATATTTTTTGGGTAGTTTTCCACCGACCAAATAAATTGGAATATTCTGTAACATTACTAAAATCAAATGTAGAAACATCTAAAGTAAAATTATTATTACTATTACCTGTTTCATAAAACATATGACTCATATTGGTAATATTACTTGTATAAAATTTGTCTCCTAAATTTAATGTGAATGTTGGATTACTATAACCAATATTCTCGAACATTCCCCTAGTACAATGTAAAGCAGCATTATCATGAAGAATAATTTCATTTCCAGTAACTTGTGTAACATTACTTGTATCAAATTTATCTCCTAAATCTAGTGTAAAAACAGGACTTTTATATCCAGTATAATAAAACATTGAAGACATATCAGTAACATTACTTGTATCAAATTTATCTCCTAAATCAAGTGTTAATACTTGACTATTATAACCCATATAAGTAAACATACAATGCATATCAGTAACATTACTAGTATCAAATTTATTTCCTAAATCAAATGTAAAATTAGGATTACTTTTACCTACATTTGTAAACATAAAATGCATATTAGTCATTTTACTAGTATCAAATTTATTTCCTAAATTAAGTGTAAATATAGTACTGCTATACCCTGCATTTTCAAACATACCACTAGTAACATATGAAGATTCAAAAGTAGTTTCTCCACTTGAAATTGTAACATTACTTGTATCAAATTTATCTCCCAAATCTAAGGTTAATACGGTACTTCCATATCCAACATTTTTAAACATTGCCCACATATCGGTTACTTTACTTGTATCAAAATTATTCCCTAAATTAAGTGTAAAAACAGGACAACTTGATGCAGTTCCATAAAACATTGCTCGCATATTTGTAACTTTACTTGTATCGAAATTATCTCCCAAATCTAATGTAAAAAAATCACTATAACATCCCGTACTACGAAACATAGCTTCCATATTTGTTACATTGCTTGTATCAAATTTATCCCCTAAATCCAAGGTGAAAACATTGCTATCATGTGCTGCATTAGCAAACATTCTGCTCATGTCTGTTACACTACTTGTATCAAATTTATCTCTTAAATTTAATGTAAATGATGTGCCTTTATATCCTACACCTCCAAACATACTACTCATATTTGTAACTTTACTTGTATCAAATTTATTTCCTAAATCTAATATAAAAGTCTGACTATTATAACCTGTTCCAGAAAACATAGAACTCATATTTGTAACATTACTTGTATCAAATTTATCTCTTAAATTTAAAGTAAATGAAGTATCTTTATAGCCTGTAGCGCGAAACATTGCTTCCATATTTGTAACATTACTTGTATCAAATTTATCTCCTAAGTCAAGATTAAAACCTTGGTTACTATTATATCCAGTCTGATAAAACATATAACTCATACTCGTTACACTACTTGTATTAAAATTATCTCCCAAATCCAATATAAAAGATGTACTTTTATATCCAGTTTGATAAAACATAGAGCTCATATCCGTTACACTACTTGTATCAAAATTATCTCCTAAATCTAACGTAAAGGATGTATTACTATATCCAGTATAATAAAACATATAACTCATACTCGTTACACTACTTGTATTAAAATTATCTCCCAAATCCAATATAAAAGATGTACTTTTATATCCAGTTTGATAAAACATAGAGCTCATATCCGTTACACTACTTGTATCAAAATTATCTCCTAAATCTAACGTAAAGGATGTATTACTATATCCAGTTTGATAAAACATAGAGCTCATATCCGTTACACTACTTGTATCAAAATTATCTCCTAAATCTAATATAAAAGTTTGGCTATCAGAACCTGTTCCAGAAAACATAGAACTCATATTTGTTACTTTACTTGTATCAAACTTGTCACCTAAATCTAATTCAAAAACATTACTACTTCCACCACAAATATGAAACATATGACTCATATTTGTTACACTACTTGTATCAAAGTTATTCCCTAAATCCAATGAGAAAACTTGACTATTATATCCAGTATAATAAAACATATAACTCATATTTTTTACTCTAGATACATCAAGATTATCAAGTCCATTTATTTGGTCAACACCTTTTAGATTCGCAAACAAATATTTACTGTCTTCATTTGCATATAAATGTCCTCTTCCTTGAATATACAAATCATATTTTGTATTATCATCAGCATTTTGAGTAATATATGCCATTACATTTCCATTTTGAGAAACTCCTATATCCCAGCTTTGAATAACATCAGATGGAGGGTTAATTTCATCATCTATATTAATAATTTTTATCTTATCTCTATATGTACTTCTTCTAAAATAAGAACTATCACTACCACTACTTACTACTTTTATAATAGGTTCCTTATATCTTGATAAATTGATATTACCTAAAATACTTAAATTAGATCCTAATACTGAATATCCCATTCCTAAAAACAAAACAAAAACAAGAAAAATAATAATATTATATTTCTTGTGACTATATCTATATTTATATTTAATTTTTTTATTAAAATTAATCATATCAATATCGTCCCTTATTATAAAATAATTATAACATTTTATAATAATATTTCAATAATGTGTTATTAATTTAAATATTATATACATTTTAAAAAATTATTTTATTAATTATCATATTTTTATCTAAATCTTTTAAATAAAATATATTATCTTTATAAACTATATAACTCTTATTACTCATACCTCTTGGTAAAGTAATAGAACCAGGATTTAAATATAATTTATCATTTAATATTTCCATTTTAGGTATATGAGTATGTCCTTGTATATAAATATCATAATCATTTGTTGGAGTATTAAAAATATCAAATAAATGTCCATGAGTCATAAATATTAGTTTATTGTCAATACTAGTAAGTACATAAGGATTATCATAATTAAAATCTAATAAATCTAAATGACTATTATCACAATTACCTCTTACTGAAATAATCTTAGTATTAAAACTATTTAATAGACTAGCTAATTCGTTATAATTAGAACTATATCCAGATAATATATCTCCCATTATAAGCATTAAATCAAAATCTTTTTCATTTTCTAATACTTTTAACATATTTTCATATCCACCATGAATATCTGATACTATTAATACTTTCATTTCTACCTCTCTATTAAACTTAAACTAACTTTATTCTTTTCTAATGATATATCATCTACCCAACAATCCACTATATCTCCAACACTATATAAATCAGAAGGATGCTTTACAAAATTTTTACTTATTTTAGATATATGAGCAAGTCCATCATCATGTAATCCAATATCTATAAATAATCCAAAGTCAACTACATTTCTAACTGTTCCTTGTAATTTATCACCTACATGTAAATCACTTATTTCAAGTATATTACTTTTAAGTATTGGTTGAGGATACTCATCTCTTGGATCAAGATTAGGTTTTTTTAATGAACTAATTACATCTTCTAATGTATAAATATCAGTATTTAATTTTTTAGCATATTCTTCTATATTTATATTATTTAATTGATCAATAATCTCATTAGTACCAATCATAGAAATATTACTATTTAATTCTTTTAATAAATTTAATGCTACTTCATAACTTTCTGGATGTATAGCAGTAGAATCTAACACATTATCTCCTTCAGTAATACGAAGGAATCCTATTGCTTGTTCAAAAGCTTTATCAGAAAGAAGTTTTTTCTTCTTAATTTCTTCTCTACTTTTAATTTTACCAACACTTTCTCTATAATCAATTATCTTCTTAATAGCTGCTTTAGTAATACCAGATACATAACTTAATAATGAAGAACTTGCTGTATTTATATTAACTCCTACACTATTAACACACTTTTCAACAACAAAATCTAAGTTATCTGATAATTTCTTTTCAGATACATCATGTTGATATAAACCAACACCAATTCCTTCAGGTGGAATCTTAACAAGTTCTGCTAAAGGATCTTGAAGTCTTCTTCCAATTGATACTGCACTTCTTTTTTCAACAGCTAAATCAGGAAATTCCTCAATTGCTTGTGGAGAAGCAGAATAAATTGATGCTCCTGCTTCACTTACAATTACATATTTACAATTTAAATTATAATCTCTAATCATATCAGCACAGAACTTTTCTGATTCACGAGATGCAGTTCCATTTCCAATAGATATTATATCTACATTATATTTTTTAATTAATTGAACAACTACTTCCATAGAAAGTTTAATTCTTTTTTCTTCATCACCTTTTAAGAATGGTTTAATAACAGTACTATCTAAATATTTACCATTTTTATCAACAACTGCTAATTTACAACCATTAACATATCCAGGATCAAAAGCAAGTACTACCTTTTCTTTCATAGGAGGAGTTAATAATAATGCTTCTAAGTTCTTACCAAAATTATCAATTGCTGCAATTTCACCTTTTTCAGATAAATCACTTCTTATTTCTCTTTCTATAGATGGTTCAATTAATCTTTTATAAGAATCATTTATTGCATCCCTAATATAACTACATACAAAACTCTTATCATTCTTAATAATCTTTTTTTCTAAAAATGCAATTATTTCATCTTTATTAACATCTATACTAACATTAAGTACTTTTTCTTTTTCTCCTCTATTTAGAGCTAAAATCCTATGAGGTTTAATATATTTAACTGCCTCATTATAATCATAATACATTTCATATATACTATTTTCATCTTCAGCATTTTTTTTCTTAACTGAAACAATAACTCCATTTCTATAAAAATATCCCCTTATCCATTTTCTATAATATGCATTATCACTAATCCATTCAGCTATTATGAAACAAGCTCCCTCTACTGCTTTATCTGTACTTGGAACTTTATCATTAATAAACTTACTACATAAATTATCTATATCTCCAGTAGTTGGAAAAGTCATCATCATCTTAGCAAGTGGTTCAAGTCCTAAAGCAATCGCCTCAGTCGCCTTAGTCTTTTTCTTTTCTTTATATGGTCTATATAAATCTTCTACTTCTACTAATTTTTCACATTTCATAATAGAATCTTTTAATTCATCAGTAAGTAATCCCTTTTCATCTATTAATCTAATTACATCTTCTTTTCTTTTTAAAAGATTTTCTTGATATTCATAAACTTCATTAATACTTCTAATAGTCTCTTCATCTAAAGCCCCAGTTGCTTCTTTTCTATATCTTGCAATAAAAGGAATAGTATTTCCCTCACTTAATAAACTTAATACAGTATTAACTTGTTTTTCAGTAATATTAAGACTAGCTGCAATCTCCTTAATAATATATTCATTCATCTTAAACACCTCCATATAATCATATCACAAATAAGAACAAAAGAATAATTTCATGGGAAATTATTCGCCCTAGTCCTTGCAGACCAGGA
>CAMVPJ010000049.1 GCA_947169395.1 uncultured Caryophanales bacterium | reverse complement strand
AATTTTCATTCCTATGTGTGACTTGAGCGAAGTGAAAGGAATGGTGCTTAATATGGATTTTACTAAATTAAATACAGAGTTTGCTAATATGCAAACAACTATTGTTAAGTATCATAATGTAGTTAGTAAAATTGAATCAAAAATTAAATATAATTCAAAACTAATTAGTAAATATGAAACTAAAGGGAAAAAATTAAATAATGTTGAAAAAGAATTAAGTAATTTATATATAAAACTATTAAAACATGAAAATGACTTTTTAAAAACATTGATTACAGAAAATACTAAATCTAATAATAAATTAGAAGGATAGTAATGCCATTTAGTTATATTATTGTTTTAGTTATAGTAGTATCAATAATTGTATTTTTATATCTTATTGAGCCACTTATATCTAGACAAAAACTAAAGAATAATAATGAGCATGGTAGTGCTAGATGGGCAACAAAAAAGGAGATAGATAAGAAATTTAGAAAAGAAGAAGTTAGTAATATTAATGAAAGCGGTTTTCCAGTATATTACTCTAAAAATAATAAATATGTGTGGTTTGATAATGAAACACCACATTGGATATACTTAGGCTCAACAGGTAGTGGTAAATCAGTTACTGCAGTAATTCCTGAATGTAGTTTTATTGCTACTGCTAAGGTTAAGAAAAGTGTCTTTATAACTGATCCAAAAGGTGAAATATTTAGTACAACTAGTAAAATGTTTCAAGATGAAGGTTATAATATATTAACTCTTGATTTTAGAAATCCTAGTTTATCTAATCATCTAAATATACTAGAGCCAATTATTCGTGAGTATGAAGAATACAGTTATAATGATAAGTTATCTATTAATGAATCTGATATAAAAAAGAAAATGGAATATCAGAATATTGCAATTGAACATCTAGCGCAAAGTAATCAGTTAATAGAGTCAATTTCAAAAATAATAATGGAAGATAAAACTGCTAAAGAGGCATTTTGGAATAATAGTGCGAGTGATTTATTATATGGAATAATTGCTTTATTTTTAGAAGAATATGCAGATGGTAAGATTGATAGAAAAATGATTACTTTATCATCAATAAAAAAGTTTCAAAATAGTTCCATGACAGATAAAAATCAAAAACTATTAAAGAAGTATATTACTGAAAAACATTATGGACTTAAAAGTAAAGATAAACTATTACCAGTTATATCATCAAGCGAAAATACTTATAAAAGTATAACAAGTGTATTTAATGAAAGAATGAGTTTATTTGATGATATTAATGTAGAAAATATTACATCTGATTCAGACTTTGATTTTGATATATTAGGTAAAGAGCCTACAGTTTTATATTGTTGTATCCCTGATGAGTCAAAAATATATTATACTTTAGTATCAATCATTGTTTCATTAATCTATAAAACTTTAGTATTATTATCAAATAATCAACCTAACAAGAGATTACCTTATGACCTTGTTTTCTTATTAGATGAATTTGCAAATACACCACCACTAGAAGATATTGAAACGATAGTATCAGTTGCAAGAAGTAGGGGAATGTATTTTCAATTCTTTTTGCAGAGTTTTGCTCAACTTGATAATTTATATGGTAGAGAGGTTAGCCAAATTATTCAAGATAACTGTGGACTTGCTTATCTTAAGACAAACACAGAAGAAACAGCAGAGGCAATATCTAAAAGACTTGGTAATAAAACTATTGAAACATCATCGATAAATTATTCTATGAGTTTTACAAATAATAATGGTAGTAAAGGTACAAGTTTAATTGCAAGAAACTTACTTACTGCAGATGAAATAAAGCAATTACACTATAAAACAATAATTTTTCCAACAATTAGTCATCCAATTTTTAGGGATACTATTGTTTATAAAAAGTTTAGTTGTTATAAAGAAGGGATGGTTAATAGAGAGGTTAGACCTTTAGCTAGACTTATTGATACTTATTTTACAGTAGAACATATAAAGTTTAATAATGATAATAAAGAAACTACAAGTAATAGTGAAGATACCTCTCACGAAAAGGAAAGTAGTGATAATGTAAGCATTAAAGATAGAATAAATGAAGTTATAAATAATATAATTAAAGAATTTGGTAAGGTTGATTATAATGTTGGTTATATGAATAACAAAGGAACTATTATAGGTAAATTATTTTTAGCAAGTCCTTTATCAGCAAATGATATAAGAATATTAGAAGGATTAAGTCTAAAAATGAATTTTAATTATAATGTAATAATTGATTCTAAGAAAATAAAAAAGAAAGATATGAATACATTGATTGAAATATCTTTAGATGATGAAAATTAAGATGAAAGATGAATCAATTAAATCAGAACAGCAATTGTTCTTTTTTTCATGGAAAGAAGGTGTAAAATGGATAATAAATTTAAAAAAGAGTTTATTGAAACAAGAAATGATGCATTAAATGAAATTAAAAAAAATTATAATGAATGGAACAAGTTTATTACTTATTGGTCTAAATTACTAGATACATATAGTATTGATAATATACTTAATCTTTTTTGTTATAATCCTACTGGTAAAGTGTTTATGACTTTTGATGATTGGAATAGTGATGAGATAGGTAGAAGAATAAAGCCTAGAAGTAAAGGAGTACCAATCCTTGATAATGATAATAAGGTTTATGTATTTGATATTAATCAAACATATGGTAGAGATTATCACTTGTGGACTTATAATCATATTGATGATGATATTGTACTTAAATACTATCAAGATAAAATAGGGATTAAGAAAGATAATTCTATTGAAGTTAATGATAACTTTTATAATACATTTAATGTAATAACTAAAGAAATAGTTCAAAATAATTATTTTGATTTATCAGATAATGAAGTGGAGTTTATTGTAACTACGATGACTTCACTTTTTTTATCTAAAACTAATTTTAATATCAATAATTTACAAAATAGTTATGAAATGATTAAGGATATAGATGATGATAATATTCTTAAATACATGCAGATTATTAATAAGGAAACGGCTACTTTATATAATGATTTTAGTAAATTAGCTGATGATTTATATAAAGTACAAAATACCATTCAAGATAATGTATTAAATCAGTATAAAAGTAATTCATTTTTAACTGAATATGATAAAGAACAGTATCTAAATAATATTGTAAATAATAGTAGTTATAGTTATGAGTTATTAGATAGTATTTATAATAATTATGTAAATAGATATAAAGTATTGTTTCCAAATAGTGAGATTAATGATAATGAATACTTAGAAGAAGATAAGAAGTCAGATGAGTTAGTTCAAATGAGTTTGTTTGTATCGAGAGAAGAAGAACTCGCTAATAAAATATGTGACATATTTAATTCGTTTAATACTAAATATCAGGGAACTTTTGAAATTGATAGTGTAGAATTGCAAAAATGGGAACATATAAGTTCTAAAAATAGGAATCTATCTATTATGTTAAAAAGTTCAATTAATACTGAATATGCAGATAAGGATACAAGTTTTACATATTTTAATGAAGATAAAACAGACGAGGATATATTAAATACTTCTTCATCAAATAATTCTTTTATTCAATCTCTTTATAAAGATGAAGATTTTTCAATTATAATTTCACCTAACATAATACATATTTATTGGATGAATTTTGATTATAAAGATTTTGATTTAAGTATTCCAAATAATGAAGTAATTGAGGAATTAGAATCAAATCAGACTGAGAAATTAGAAGAAATTGCTAATGATAATACAGAACTTATAACTAATGAAGTAATTTCTGATTTGCCAATTACTAATTATCATATTGGTGATGATAAGATAGATATTAGTTTTGGTGCAAAGAGCAGATTTGAGGATAATATTAAAGCAATTGAATTACTAAAGAAGTTAGAAAGTGATAATAGAAATGCAACTAGTGAAGAACAGGATATACTTTCTCGCTATGTAGGTTGGGGTGGTATTTCTGATGCATTTGATGAGAGAAAAGATAATTGGAATAGTGAAAGAAAAAGATTAAAAGAAATACTTACAATAGATGAATATAATGATGCGATGCATTCTACATTATCTTCTTTTTATACTCCAAATATTGCAATTGATAGTATTTATAAAGCACTTGAAAAGTTTGGTTTTAAAGGTGGTAATATTCTAGAGCCATCGTGTGGTATAGGTAATTTCTTTGGAAGATTGCCTAGTATTTTTGATAAGTCAAAACTATATGGTATTGAAATAGATAGTATAAGTGGTAGAATTGCTAAAAAACTATATCCTAATGCTAAGATAGAAATAAATGGCTATGAAAGTTCTAATGTTTCTGATAATCTATTTGATGTTGCACTTGGAAACGTTCCATTTGCTAATACTACTGTATTTGATAAAAGGTATAAAGAAAAGTTTTATATTCATGATTACTTTTTTCAAAAGACATTAGATAAAGTTAGATGCGGGGGAGTTATTGCATTTATAACTAGTAGTGGAACACTTGATAAAAAAGATTCTAAGGCTAGAGAATATATTGCAAAAAGAGCAGAGTTTATTGGAGCACTTAGATTACCAGACGATACATTTAAAAATAATGCTAATACTAAAGTCACTACAGACATAATATTTTTGAAAAAAAGAGATGAGATTAAACGTGATATAAGTGATTGTGATTGGATAAATACTAGTGTTTATACAGATGATATAAAACTTAATAATTATTATATTAACAATCCTGATATGATGTTAGGAGATTATGTTCTAGAATCAACGCCTTACGGTTATAGTGGTACATTAAAGTCTAATAGTACTGATATAAATGATTTAATAGATAATGCAATAAGTAAACTTCCTAGTAATATCTATGAAGAAAGTGTGATAGATAAAACTGAAGAGTCTATTAATGAAGATATATTGCCTGCAGATGATAGTGTTAAAAATGGTGCTTTTGTTATTATTAAAAATAATAATAAAGATATTATTTATCAGAGAGTTGATTCTAAATTAATACCTTATTCCATACAAGAAGGTAAGATTGCGAAAAGAATAATTGGAATGTGTGAACTTAAAAGTGCATTAAGGGAAGTATTTGATATTCAATTAAATGATGGTAGTAATGAAGAATTATCTCATGCTCAAAAAAATCTTTCCGATATATATGATAAGTTTGTTAAAAAACATGGATATATAAATGATAAAGCAAATGAAAGAGCATTCAGCGATGATCCAGATTATTACTTGTTAACTTCACTTGAAAATGATATCAGTACTGATGTTAATAATAAAGTATATGAAAAAGGTGATGTTTTTACAAAAAGAACAATTAGAAAAACGAAAGAAATAACAAGTGTAGAGTCAGCTGACGAGGCATTAAAATGGTCACTTAATAATCGTGGTATTGTAGATTTAGAGTATATGATGTATTTATATCCAAAAACTGAAGATGAAATAATTGATGAATTAGATGGCTTAATATATCAAGATCCAGAGAAAACCGATGAGTTTAATAAGGGTTATGTAATTGCATCTGATTATTTAAGTGGTAATGTAAAGCATAAATTAAATTATGCTAAATCAGTTAATATTAATAACAAGTATGATAAGAATATTGAAGCATTAAAGCGTGTACAACCTAAAGAACTAACTTATGATGAAATAAGTTTTAAATTAGGCTCAACTTGGATACCTGAAGATATTTATTGCGATTTCTGCATTGAATTATTAGATATAAGTTCATGGTATAGAAGCAAATTAAAAATAAAATATGTAAGTGAAACAAATAATTGGTTATTTCAAGCGAATGGATTATATAATTATGGTGTTAAAAGTACAAGTACTTGGGGTACACAAAGAGCAGATGCATTATCAATTATAAAAAATACATTAAATCTTCAATTAATAACTGTATATGATAAAGTAGATGATAATCGTTTTGTTGTAAATGCTTATGAAACTGCTTCAGCTAGGGAAAAGCAGGAACTTATAAAGCAAGAGTTTAAAGAATGGTTATGGAAAGATGAAGATAGAAGAAATAGACTTACTCGAATATATAATGATAAGTTTAATTGCACTCGTGAAAGAGAATATGATGGTAGTCATCTAACCTTTGATGGAATGAATCCATCTATTGAACTTCGCCCACATCAAAAAGATGCGGTTGCTAGAGTTTTATATGGTAAAAATACTTTACTCGCACATGCAGTAGGTGCTGGAAAAACTTATGAATGTATTGCAAGTACAATGGAACTAAAACGTTTAGGTATAATTAGTAAGCCAATGTTTGTTGTTCCAAACCATTTATTAACTGAGTGGTCTAGTGAGTTTTTAAAACTATATCCTACTGCTAATGTATTAATTGCAACTAAAAAAGATATTGGAAAGAATAAAAGAAGAAAGTTTGTTGGTAAGGTTGCAACAGGTAACTGGGATGCAGTAATTATTACTCATTCTAGTTTTGGGGCTATTCCTATCAGTAAAGAATATGAAAAGGAATATATTGAAAATCAAATAGATGAAATAACTACCGCAATAGAAAGAGTTAAATCCGAAACTGGTAATGGATTAAGTGTAAAAAAACTTGAACAAATAAAATCAAAAGCAGAGTCAAAATTAAAAAATCTATTAGATAGTCCTAAAGATGATGGAGTTATATTTGAAGAACTTGGAGTAGATTATATAGTTGTAGATGAGGCACACATGTTTAAAAATCTACCAGTTTTCTCAAAAATGAGAAATGTTGCAGGTGTTAATAATGGTGAGTCTAAAAAAGCAACTGATTTGTTTATGAAAACTAAGTATATACTCGATACTAATGGAGGTAAGGGTATTACTTTCGCAACAGGTACTCCAATATCTAACTCAATGTGTGAATTATTTGTTATGCAAAAGTATTTACAACCTGATAGGCTAAAAGAGATTGGTATTGAGCATTTTGATGATTGGGCTACAACATTCGGTGAAATAGTTAATAATTTTGAAATTGCTCCAGATGGTAGTGGCTTTAGAAATAAAGCACGATTTGCTAGATTTTTTAATCTACCAGAGTTAATTACTTTATTTAAAGAAGTTGCAGATATTAAAACATCAGATATGTTAAACTTACCTGTACCTAAATTAAAAAATGATAAGCCTACTATTATAGTTGCTCCTAAAAGTGATGAATTAGATGAATTTCAAAAGACATTAGTAGAACGTAGTGAAGAGATTAAAAATG
>CAMVPJ010000048.1 GCA_947169395.1 uncultured Caryophanales bacterium | reverse complement strand
GCTAAATAATCATATATTTTTTCATTTTAAATTAATTTACTCTTTTTTGCTGAAAGTTTTTATTTATTATTTATGATATCTCTAAAAGCATCAATATTAGTCTTTCTAAATTTATTATCACTAATCAATTTTTCTATTTCATCAACACTCATATACTCAACATATTCAACTTCATCTTTTTCATATTTAACTTTAGAAATATCGATATCTTTTTCTATATAATATACATCTGTAAATGCAGTATCATATTTATATGTTTTAAATAATTCACATTCACTCTTTTTGATATCTATCCCCAGTTCTTCTTTTATCTCATTAATAATTGCCCCAGTTGAATCTTCACCTGATTTAACATGCCCTCCTGTAGTCGCATAAACTCCTTTTTTTCTACTTGATGTTTTTTGTATTAAATATTTACCTTCACTATTTTTAATAAAAGCAAGTACAACTATATTATAGTATCCTTTAGGTACTTCTAACTTAGTACCTTTTTTTCTAAATAATTTTTTACCAGTCTTCACTTTAAACTCATCATAAAGATCGGTATATTCACCATTAACACCGTTATTAACCATATAATTATCACCTCTCAATAATTTCTATCTGCAATAATCATACACCGATAGTCTATATGTGTCAACAACAATAATCTACATTAATATAATTAATAAAGAATAAGGTGATTACAATTAATAAAGGAAATCTAAAAGCAATTGATATTCAGTTTTATACTTTATTCTTTTCTCTTACAAGCATTATAATATCACTTATACTTACATATAATCAAAGATTAATTAAGAAAAATAGAAAAACTTTACTCAGTGACTCTAATAGTTATAATTTATCACTATTTAATAGAATATTAATACTGTGTATCGCATTAGTATTCTTATATGTGAATTACAAAGATTATAAATCTAGCAATACACATAAACAAAAGAAAAAATGCACTCTACAAATAGATGCATCTATTCTAACAATATTAGCTTCAATTATTTCTATGTATGTTGTATATAATTCTAAACCTGAAGCTATAGCCAACATTCAAAATCCAATTGTATAAATATTAATTACTTGTTATATATTTTCAATATCCCCAAAAGACAAACCAGTTACCTTAGATATAAAATCTAAACTAGCTCCTTCTTGTTTCATCCTTCGAGCCATATCTAAAGTATTCTTTTCAGTTACTTCCTTTGTTACTCGCTCTGTTACTTCTTTGGTTAAAACTTCTTTCATATCATCCATCATAAGTTTCTCTCTGTTGTACTCAAATATTAAATCATCATCTTCACTAAATTTTTTCACAATATCACCAATCTCCTTTAAGACTGTATTATCCTTAGTTATTTTATCAATAACTGATTTACTCTTTGTTCCAATAATTTCTAACCATATATCAGTTTCGGATAATTCGTCCTTACTAGCTATATTGTCACATTTTTACTAATAGACCCACACTTTTATTGATAATTTATAATAAAATGTAAAAATCAATATAGGTGATGCCTATGATAGATAATAATATTAAACGTATAAGAGAAGAATTAGAAATGACTCAAACAGAGTTTGGTCTTATATTTGGGGTAACTAAAAATACAGTCTCAGGTTGGGAGAATACTCATGATACTATGCCTTTTAATAAATTAATTAAACTATGTAATTTATATGGTTATTCTCTTGATTATATATGTGGTCTAACAAGACAAAATAAGAAGTATGAGAATATTTATACCAATTAAAAAAAATATTGGTCTAAAGTTAAAAGAATTAAGAAATAAACTTAATTTATCACAAGAAGAATTGTGTAAAGAATGCAATATATCACAAGCTACTTATAGTACTTATGAAACTGGTAAATATTTAATTAATACAATAACAATTTATAGCATATGTAAAAGATATAATATATCTATGGATTATATAGTTGGTAGAAAAAAAGAAAGTGTGCTATAATTGGGGTGCAGTAGTGATTATTTACTTTAACGAGTCGTTAAGGGACGTTTATTAATTATAAGATTAATAGTAATATTTCAAAGGATCACCCTACACTTCGTGTAGACGCTTACGCTTTAATCCATTTTCATATTACTATATCATTAGTACTGCTAGGAGGTATTAAAAATGTGGAAGTACATTAGTAAAGATAAGTGTAATGAGTTTTTAATATCTCTTAATTTATTTGATTGTAATGATAATAATAAATATATTAAAACTCTATATTCTATTAGTAATAGAGTTTGGAAATATTATAGAGTTTATAAAATTAAGAAAAGAAACGGTAATTATAGAACTATATATGAACCTAATAAATTACTTAAGCATATACAAAGAAATATACTTACTAATATTCTAAATAATAAAGAAATTTCTAGGTTTGCTAAGGCATATCATAAAGGTATATCATTAAAAGATAATGCAGAGCCTCATGTTAATAAAGATGTTATATTAAAATTAGATATTGTAGATTTCTTTGAAAATATTATATTTATTGATATATATGAATCTTGTTTTCCTATCGAATACTATCCAAAACAAATAGGCATGTTATTTACCTATCTATGTACTTATGATGATCATCTAACACAAGGTTCTCCTACTTCAGCATATATATCTAATTTAGTTATGAAAGAATTTGACGAAGAGTTAGGTAGCTGGTGTACTAGCAATAATATATCCTATACTAGGTATTCAGATGATATGACTTTCTCTGGTAATTTTAATCCTAGCAAGATTATAAGTAAAGTAAGAAGGATGCTTTATAAATTACATTTAAAGATAAATAATAATAAGATACATGTTATTTATAAAAATCATAATCAATCTGTTACTGGTATTACTGTTAATGAAAAAGTACAAGTAAGTTCTAAATATCGTAAGAAAATAAGACAAGAAGTATACTATATAAAAAAATATGGATTAGAATCTCACTTGAATAAAAATAGTATTAAAACAAATCAGAAAAATTATATTAATCAGTTATATGGTAAAATACTACATATATTAAATATCAATAATAATGACATAGAGTTTAACAATTATAAAGAATATGTTAGTACATTAAAAAAGACAATTTAAGATAAACGCTTATATTGTCTTTTATTTTTTAACTAATCTAAAGTAATCACCATTACCTACTCTAATCAAATCAATTGAGTTTAGATTATTATCATATAATCCATAGTAAACAAGTGTTGTATTAGTATCACTAAGTTTACCATTAATAGATTGTCTATTTATATTTAGTTTTAATATATAATATTTATTTTTATCACTTATTCTATCTGTATATAGTTTATATCTTTTTGCTTCTCTAATCGCATTATTTCCTACATATACATTATATTTACCTACATAGAAGTTATCACTCTTATCATTTTTATTTGAGTACCATATAAATGATTTATCTTCATTTAAACTAACAATTGCATCCGTCTGTCTATATCCATCTAGAACACTATACTCATGATTAGATAGTTTATCTTCTACATTATTCATCTTAAAGTTTATAAAATAGGTAATTAAAATAACTATTATTAAAGCTAGTATTGGAGCTAGTAAATTAGCAGATCCACTATACTTAATTCTTTCCATTACTTCAAATCTAGTAGAGTTTTTATACTTATTTTTAATCTTACTAATCTTTTTATTAGCATGAGTTATATATATACTATTAAACTTAATAGCTATAACTAGATTAATTAATATAGAAAATACTAAGTATATTATTGATACATATAACTTATAATCATCTGGTATAAAGTAAATACCAACTGAGTATGCAATAGATAATGATAATATAAGTATTCCTAGTAAATACATCTTTCTATATAGATAATATAGACTACCTAAAAAGAAACTAGGTAATGATATTCTTTTACTCTTAATTTTATTTATATTTTTATCTATATAAGTATCAAGTTCTTTAGTATCACTAATTTCTATATTACTAGTAATAGAATGATTAATTAATCTATTACCACACTTAGGACAAAAAGTCTCATTATTATTAATTAATTCTCCACAATAAGAACAGTTCATAAGCACCTCTTCTATTCTAGAAAAATTATAACATTAATTAAAAATAAAAACAATGCTTAATCATTGTCTTTACTAAGTAATATTTTTATTTTATCAAGTCCAAATATAATAAGTGCTCCTATTATAAAGAATAATATATTAAATGTTTTAATACTCATTGCAGCTCTTGGAACCTCTAGTGTAGTTGGACCCTTTATTATTGCATATATACTTCCTATCATTAAACCTATTACTAAATATATAGTCCCGCTTCTATACTTAATAAGTGCTTTTTTAATTAATTTTATAATCGAAAGTATACCTATAATTACTCCAAGTGCGAAGAATATTAGTGCGGGTAAATAAGATAAGTTAAAATGTAGTGTTTCTTTAATACCAGTTAGAATAGATATGTATAAACCAAATATAAGAAGTAGTGTTGAACCTGATATACCAGGTAATACCATAGCTGATATAGCAAGCATTCCTGCAACCATTATATATAGAGTAAGACCGATATTTAAGTGTGTGATATCTACTACACTTTCTTTAGATGATACAGGATTTAATTTAGTAATTAATACTACTAGCGCTATACCTATTATAGTAAATATAATATTTTTATACCTACCCTTAATTTCTTTTTTTTCTTCCTTAATAATAAGTGGAATAGATAGTATTATAAACCCTAAGAATAGTGAACTAATCTCATAGATATTCTTCTCAAACAAACTAGCTAGAACCAGTGATGCAAGAATCATACCTACTACCCAACCAATACCTAGTTTAATTAAGAATTTAAGTGCTTCTATTTTTTTACTCTTATCTCCATAAACAAGAGCATCTAATGAGTTTATAAACTTATCATAAAATCCCATAATAAAGGCAATAGTTCCACCTGATACTCCTGGCACACTATCTGCAAGTGCCATAAATAATCCTCTAATAAAATTAATAATCATATATATACTCCATTCTTGTTAAATTATATCATATTTTTTTAAAAAAAGAAGCACCAATTCTGGTGCCACCCATCTCTAAATCCACTCTCTCAGCCTATATATTAGAAAGGAGGTGATATGTAAACCAAAAAAGAAACGGTTTACGCTAATGTAATGCTCGCACTCAACATTACATGTTAAGTATAATACTTTTTAATAGCTATGTCAATACTACGGAGCAAGAAATTTAAAAATTTTAATATTTCTTGCTATAGCAAATACTCCACCAGCAACAATTAATACATATATTACTTTATTACTAATAGTTATAAATCTTCTTTTAATTAAACAAATAATTAAATATATTATAAACAATATAATTAAACTAAAAACATAAGCATTATATGATACTGCTTTATAAATATTAAAATGAAACAATGCATCAAACATTCTAGTTACTCCACATCCAGGACAATATAATTTAGTTATCTTATGAAATAAACAGGATATAGGTATATTTAAATAATACATACCAATTACAATTAAAAAGAATGTAATTAGTATAATACACTCTTTACTCTTTTTATTAAACTTCAACATTTTCAATTTGTTTATTAATACTATTTTGAATTAAAGCAGTAGAAACTATACCCAATCCAATAAATTCTAATACTAAGTATAATACTGAATTATCTGATGCATAATCATCTTTTTCTCTTTCAACAATATACATAGATTTACCCATTTGATATGCCCAATAATATCCATAGATTCCACAAGTAACTAGTGTTAGTAAGAATGCAACACCTCCTGATGTATTATATATTTTACCTTTAGATATACTAACTACATCATCAGTAACAGAAATAAACCAGTAAATACCATAAATACCAAGTGTAACTATAGATAATAATATACAAATACCAATATTTCTTTGTTTCATAAACGCTCCTTTCATTATCAATTTATCATGAATTACATATTATGTCAAATTAATTTTATAAAAATATTTACCTTACTGAATAATATGTAATATGAATAAATTTATTAAATCAACTATTATACTAATCATAGGTGGATTCATTACTAAAATACTAGGTATGATTATTAAAATAGTAATAACTCGTATGATTAAAAGTACTGGATATGGGCTTTATGCATTAATTATGCCTACTATGATGCTATTAATATCTATATCTCAATTAGGTCTTCCTACTGCCTTAAATGTATTAATAGCTAAAAATAGAGATACTAAAAAACTAATTACTGCATCCTTAATAATTACACTTTCTATAGATATAATAATAGCTATATTCTTACTATTATCATCTAAATATATTAGTACTACTCTACTTAAAGAACCTAAAGTATATTTAGGACTATTAGGTATAGGATTAATACTACCTTTTATTAGTATATCTAATATTCTAAGAAGTTATTATTTTGCTAAAGAAAGAATGTTACCACATGTTGTTACTAATATATTAGAAGATGTAGTAAAACTAATATTAATACTATTATTCCTACCCTACTTTTTATCTAAAGGAATTACATATGCGATATTCTTTATAGTTATTACTAATATATTTAGTGAACTAACATCAATTATTGGATTTATTATATTACTACCTAAGTTTACATATACTAAAAAAGATATTAAACCCAACAGAAGTATAATTAAATCATTACTAGGCATTGCCCTACCTACTACTGGTAGTAGAATAGTTGGATCTATTGGATACTTTCTAGAACCAATAATAATTACTACAGTTCTTTATAAAGTAGGACTAACTAATAATTATATTGTAACAGAATACGGAGTAATAAACGGATATGTACTACCCTTAATATTACTTCCTTCATTCTTTACCATGGCACTATCTCAAGCACTTATACCTAATGTAAGTAAAAACTATTCTAATAAAAAATATAACTTAGTAGAAAGAAAAATAAAACAAGCAATAATTGCATCTTTAATTATTGGTATACCTTGTACCATAATATTTACCATTATTCCAGAAATACCACTTAAATTTATATATAATACAAACGAAGGTATTAACTATATTAAATTCTTAGCACCTATCTGTTTACTCCACTATATACAAGCACCTATAGCATCATCACTACAAGCCATGAATCAAGCCAAAACATCATTCAAAGGAACAGTATACGGTACAATTATAAGAACTATATTACTATTCATATTATCATTTAAACTAGACATGTGGGCTCTAATTATATCTACTAGTATAAATATATTGTTTGTAACAGTATATGATTATATCAATGTTAAGAAAGTATTAAGAAACAAAAAAGCTACATAGTATTATTATGTAACTTTATAAGCTTAGTTGGTAAGGACTTTGTTCTGATCCATCTCCTGAATCTATTTTGATATTAGATACTAGATACAGACTTGGACGAACGCCATTAGAATTGTTCGAATTGTTGTTGTTGACATAGCCCGAATCGTTCAGAAGGAACGCGCCATTCGAGAACGCTGAATTAGGCAACAGAAGCCATTGATTGGAATATCTATTTGTATTATATATCCAGCCATTGGTTTTTCCAGATGATTGTCCACATCCTTTATACGAACCCTCATTATAACAAGTATTATCTACTCCTAATGCATATGTATAATAATTATCACTCGAATACATCAAAGCTATTTTTCCAGTCCATGATGTACTTCTACCACTATATACTGTTGTTCCTCGCTCCCAATTATAATATGTTTCTGCACCACCATAATTTGTATTATTTCCCCCTAAATAGTATTTAGTATCTGCAACCATACTCTTACTTGTTGCATCTAATCCATTATAATAATCTCCATTTAAATATGTATTTAAACTTGCAGTTGACCATTCATTTACATTATTTGAATCCCATTTCATATTACTTGATAGTTTTTCATTTCTTACTATTTTGATTCTTTGTTCAGTATTACCATTTCCATCTTCTACTGTAAATACACCAATTATTCTCCATAACTCATTATTAAATGTTACATAGTTGTTTGGGTTTGC
>CAMVPJ010000047.1 GCA_947169395.1 uncultured Caryophanales bacterium | reverse complement strand
ACCCACTTTTTGAATAGGAAAATCCTGGAAAATACGAAAACTTCCGGAAGATCCCGGTCCTAACCGGACTTTTTTTAATTTTTTCCGGTTATGACCGGACTTTTTACACATTTTACACCAAATCAAGATTTTTATCAATTGATATTTACACCAAATCAAGATTTTTGACTATTTTTCTTCATTAATAAGCTTAATAACCTCGTTATGATCATTAAATGGAATATTCTTATTACCAATAATAATATATTCTTCATGTCCTTTACCAAGTATTAATAATATATCATTATTAGTTAGCTTTTCTATACCTTTTTTGATAGCTTTACCTCTATCTTTTATAACCTCATAATGATTATTTGTAACTCCATTAGTCATATCTTTAACTATATCTTCAAATTCTTCTTCATGCAAATCATCTTCTGTTACTATTACATAATCTGAATTAGTTAGAGCTAGGTTCATCATTATAGGTCTTTTTTCTCTTTCTCTAGAACCAGTACAACCAAATACTGTAATGATACTACCTTTACATATTGGTTTAACTGTTTTATATATATTATCCATTGCATCAGCAGTATGGGCATAATCTATAATAATAGAGTTAGTACCATACTTAATCATATCCATTCTACCATCTGGACTTATTATTCCTTTAAAATCTATATCAGACATGCTAATACCTAATTGATTTAATAATGTAATTGTTAATAATACATTATATATATTATATTTACCTATTAAAGGATAATCATATTTATATATTTTATCTTTATTTTTAACACTTATTACAGTATTATTACTAGATAGTTTATAATCTTCTATTTTATAATCTCCGCTATATATTCCATAAGTAACAGTATTATTAGTAATAAAATAATCTTTATATTTATCATCATTATTAATAATACCTACACCATTACTTTTAAGTTTCTTAAATAACATTTGTTTTGCTTTAGCATAATTATCCATAGTCTTATGATAATCTAAGTGATCTTCTGTTAAATTAGTGAATAGTGCATAATCAAAGTTAATACCTTCATATCTATTATAAGCAAGACCTTGACTACTTACTTCAACTACAATATATTTATATCCTGCATCATATGCTTGCATAAACATTTCATATAGTATACAAGTATCAGGACTAGTATTAACTAAAGAAGATACTTTTTTATCTAAGTAAAAACCAATAGTACCTATATATGCACACTTTCTACCTAATTTATTTAACATTTGATAAATAAGAAAAGCAGAAGTAGTCTTACCATTAGTACCAGTTATACCAATCATAGTCATGGAATCTAAGTATTTATTATAATTATCTTCTAAGTATTTAGTTAGATATTTCTTAGGACTATCTACATTAATAGTCTCTACATCATAATTTCCATTTTTACATACTATCTTACTTGCTCCAGCTTCAATTGCATTTTGAATATAACAATCTCCGTTACTTTTAATACCATCTAAAGCAACAAATATATCTCCCTTATTCACTCTTCTTGAATCACTTTTTATATTAAACATATTATCACCTAATCTACATTTATATCTAAACTATCTATCTCATTAATATTTGTATATTTAATATCCACATTTGAAAATCCATAATTAACCGTCGCACTTGTAATTATATTATTCTCTTTAGTAATAGAAATAATAATATTGTTAGGGTAACTTCTATTATAATAACTATTATATATATTAGCATCTATATTATACTCATATTTTTCAATACCATTCTTATATTTAGTTTGATTAATATAACTATTATGATCAGTTATACTTTTTATATTATTATAACTCCATTCATCAAAAGCATAAGCTGCCTCTACAATATTTTTAGTTAAAGCATCATAGTATATATTATTAACCTGATAATACTTATTACCATTCATATCAAATGATTCCTTACTATTAAAGTATGTACCAGTTATATTAACTACACTATTATTCTCAGTATATGTATATTGATACTCATAACTACTAACTACATCAGTAATCTCATTTTTAGTTGTATTAGAAGTTACATTATTACTAGTATTTTTAGAAATATTATTTGTCTTAGAACTTCTAAATATCATCGCAACTATAAAGAAAAATATAAGCCAAAATATTATTTGAGCAATTCCTCTTAACTTTGGATTACCAAAGATATTACCAATCCCCTCTACTACTCCTTTTACATTCTTCATACTACTCTAATACCTTTCCAACCAATTCCTTACCATTAGCAAAATCATACGCGCTAATTCTATTCTTACCTTCTAATTGAACACTAGTTAGAATAATTTCTCCATCACTTACTTTAACGCCAATACCTTCTTTATATATATTTGTTATCTCTCCATCTATTAAATTAGAAAAATGATTATCACTAATAATTGAAGACCATACTTTTAATCTTTTACCTTGAAATATACAGTATGCACCACTAAATCCATCAAGACCTCTTATTTGATTATAAATATCTACCTTGCTTCTAGTAAAGTTTATTTTCTCATCTTCTTTTGTAATATTAAATCCATATGTAACTTCTGATTCATTTTGTTTAGTAGGATTAATATCACCACTTATAATATCTGGTAATGTTTTAATTAATAACTCACTACCTAAATTAGATAATCTATTATGAAGTGATACATAGTTTTCATCATCAGATATACCTATTTCTTCCTTTGTAATAATCGCACCCGCATCCATTTTATCCGCCATAAACATAATGGTAATACCAGTTTTAGTATATCCATTCATAATAGCTCTTTGAATTGGAGCGCCTCCTCTTAGTTTAGGTAAGAGTGATGCATGAACATTAATACAGCCAAGACGAGGATAATCAAGTAATTCAGTCGGTAAAATTTGTCCGTAAGCACAAGTTATTATAATATCAGGTTCTAGCGCAATTATCTCATTATACTCCTCTTTAATTTTTACAGGTTGTAATACTAAAATATTATTATCACGTGCTAATTTTTTTATTGGCGTAATACCTACTTTTCCACCTCTACCTATTTTTTTATCTGGTTGTGTTACTACTGCAACTACATTGTAGTTTTTAATCAAACTATCAAGTACTGGAACACTAAACTGTGGAGTTCCCATAAATACAATACGTAATTCTTTTTCTACTTCAACATTTTCTATATCCATACTTACCTTCTTTCTAAATACACCTATATTATAACAAATTAAATATAATATTTAAATGCTATTTACTTGTTTTACTAACTATTTTATCATGATATTTATCTATTTTCTTATCAAAAAAATAACTAAGTTCACTAAATATTGCAATATCTAATATACAAAGACTTAAAAGCGTAAGCATCATAAATGGTGTTAAAAAGACAAAATCAAATAAACTATGTAAAACAAACACACATATTACATATACTATAACTAATAACGTGTATAGTGTAATTCTTAGTTTTGTAAATGGATAACATAATTTAAATAAGAGAATAAAACCTGTAAATGAAACTAACATTACTGCCATAGTAGATGTTGCAGGTTGACTAAATTTGAATAAAGATGCAAATAACATTGTTATTAATATATCTAAAACTATTGTTATCGCACTCGGTATTGATTTACTTATTACATTAATGAAGAAATTTCCAGTAATTCTTTTGTTATTAGATTCAAGAGCTAATATAAATGATGGAATACCTATCGTTATTGCACTTATTAAACTCATCTGTATAGGTTCGAATGGATAAGCCATAGATATAAATAAGAATACAAGAGCAAGAAGTGTTGAATAAGTCGTTTTAGTTAAGAATAAACATCCCGATCTTTCTAGATTATTAACCGCACGTCTTCCTTCTTTTATAATTAGTGGTACAGATTTAAAATCAGAATCCATAAGTACTACCTGAGCTACATTTCTTGCAGCCTCAGCTCCACTTGCAAAAGATATACTACTATCTGATTCCCTTAAAGCTAAAACATCATTAACGCCATCTCCTGCAAATGCAACATTTTTACCATTCGCACGCAAAGACATAACTATCTCTTTCTTCTCATCTGGTTTAACTCTACAAAACACATTATACTTACTAACTATTTCTTTTAAATTATCTGTTCTTTTTACTTTTGACATATCTATAACTTTATGGGTTATTCCAAGCTTGTCTAATATTGTAACTGTACTACTTACACTATCTCCCGTAATTATTTTAATATCAACATCTTCATTTTTTAAATAGTTTAGAGTATCTACCGCACTAGATCTTATTTCATCTTGAAATACCAGTATGCCAATTAATTCCATATTTCGTGGAAGATTATATTCTTTAAAAGGATAATCAGAATGCATCAAAGCAAGAACTCTATTTTTATTATACTTATCAAATATACTATTTTCTACACCTAATACTTCTTTCGCTCCTAATACAAAAGTACCTTTATCTTTAAAAGTAACACCGGAATATTTACGTATTGATGAAAATGGTACTTTAGAATCTTCTATATAATCTGTATCTTTATTATATACATTATATATAGCATCCATAGTTTTATTATCACCTTTTAAAGAGTTAGAAAGTGCTGATAATACTTCCCCTAAACTATACTTTTCACTAATTGGTACCACTTTAATTAATTCAACATTACCAGTTGTAAGAGTACCAGTTTTATCTAAACATATAGTGTCAACACGAGCTAATGATTCAGCCGAATATAAGTCTTGTACAAGTACATTTTTACGAGATAATCTTAATGCACTTATAAAGAATACAGAACTAGTAAGTAATACTAAACCTTCTGGTATCATCGATATAATTGCAGCAGAGGTTGCAACAACTGCTTTGGTAAGTCCTACTTCATTAAGCTGTCTTAAAAATAAAACTAATCCTAAAGGTATAATTACAAACGAAATAATCTTAATAATTTTATTTAAAGTATTAACTATTACTGAATTTATTTTCTTTATATACTTAGCTTCATTAGATATTTTAGATGTATAGTTATCAAGCCCTACATGTTCTACTTTACAAGTACATTTTCCCGATACTATAAAACTACCTGATAAAAGTATATCTCCCTCTTTTTTTAATATATGATTAGCTTCTCCTGTAATAAATGATTCATCTACTTCAACGACTCCATCCATAATAATAGAATCTGCAACTACCTGATTACCTAATTTATATTTAACTATATCATCAAGTACAATTGAATGAATTGATACACTTTTTTCTTTTCCTTCCCTAAGCACAGAAATCTTAGACTCTGCAATTACACTTAATCTATCTATAGTTTTTTTAGCATGAATCTCCTGTATAATACTTATTATTGTATTGCAAAAGACAATCCCTAAAAATAATAAATTCTTATAAGAGTGCACAAAAAATATACAAAGCGCGATAGCAAGATTAAGTAAATTAAACATAGTAAATACATTCTTATATATTATTTTTTTAATACTTATAGTTTTAATTTCCGTATCGTAATTTACTTTACCTTCTTCATATCTAAGTCTAACTTGTTCATCAGACAGTCCCACATATATATTAGGATTATATCGCATATTATCACCATCATTCTATTAATTACATTATAGTACTACACACACTATTGTGCGATTAAATTATACTAAAATATTGTTGTATTTTCAATAAATATGAAAGATAAAAAAATTTTTTTAAATGTATAGACAAGAAGGATAGAGATGTGATATAATTATTTTGTTGCAGGTGTAGTACAATGGTTAGTACACGGCCTTGCCAAGGCTGGGATGCCAGTTCGATTCTGGTCACTTGCTCCATTGGGAAATCTGTTCGAACTTTTATAGTTTGAACTTAATATAGAAGATATCAATTTCTAAATGAAGTTGATATTTTTTTTGTTAAGAAAGGACAGATTTTATGATTAATATTATTAGTAAACCATTAGAGTTTGAGGAAGAACTAAAAAGGAAAATTGAGTTTATATGTGATTTTTGTAATACTAAACCAAAGATAATTAATGGAAATATTAGAAATATAGAACATACTAATCTATCTTATATTGAACCACATAGAGTTATTATTAAAGGAATAACTTTTCTAGTATTTAATTATTCTAAAATATTATATATAAATAATTTATCAAACTCTATTGAAATAAAAGATTTAGAAGATTATATAAAGAAACTTAAATAATTATTATAATATCAACTTCACTAATACTACTATTCCCTAAACAGGGAATTGACAAATCTTTAAAAAGTGATATTATAAATAACCAATGAAAGAGGTATACTCTAGAAATGGAGGTACATCTATGAAGAATAAACACAATTTATCGAAATTTTATAATATTGAATTTATTGAGGAGTCAGTAGTATTTAGACTTTACTAGATACTATTGTCTCCTCTTTTTTAGTAAAAAGGAGTGATTGATTAATGAATAATGAAAAGAAAGTTGCAGGTCTTTATATAAGAGTTAGTACTGAAGATCAAGTTCGTGAAGGATTTAGTTTACCAGAGCAAGAAAAACGCCTTAGAGCAATGTGTGAGTACAAAGGTTATGAAATATATAAAGTATATAAAGATGCTGGTATATCGGCTAAAACTGGTAATTCTAGGCCTGGTTTTGAAGAATTATTACAAGATATAAGAGATAAGAAATGTAATACTATTGTTGTATTAAAATTAGATAGACTTACTCGTTCAGTATTTGATTGGGAAAAGATTATTAGATTCTTAGAAGAAAATGATGCTTATTTAGATTGTGCTAACGATGATATAAATACTACTAATGCTAACGGAAAAATGATTTCAAGAATACTTACATCAGTTTCTCAAAACGAAATTGAAAGGACTTCAGAAAGAACTAAATTTGGAATGGTCGGAGCAATTAAAGAAGGACATATTCCACATAAAGCCCCTTTTGGTTATAAACACGAAAATAAAAAGTTAGTTCAAGATGAAGCAACAAAGGATCAAGTTATTAGAATATTTAATTTATATTATCAAGGTAATTCTTATCAAACAATAAGTAATTTATATAATAAAGAAAAAGTATTTGGTAAAACTAATTGGAAAGATTCAACTATTTTAAAGATAATTGAAAATCCAATTTATAAAGGAGACTTTATTCATGGTAAAAGAACTAAAAATCCTACCTACTATGAAGATGTCGTTGAACCATTAATAAGTAAAGAACTATGGGAAGAATGCCAAGTTCAAAAGAAAAAGAACTCTCGTAATTATAAAAGAAATGAAGATTACTTATTCTTACAAAAGTTAAAATGTCCTCATTGTAATAGAATACTTGCTGGTAAAGCAACAAGAAAGAAAAATGGAAGTATTTATTATTACTACTATTGTCATGATTGTAAAATCAATATTAAAGAAACTGATATTGAAAAAGAATTTGATAACTTTATTGAAGATATACAAGAATATGATTCAGTAGTTAATCAAACACTACTTCCTATGATTAAAACTAAATTAAATAATCCTAAAGAAAAATTAATTAAAGAATTAAAAGAACAACAACAAAAGCAAGAAAGAATTAGAAAAGCCTATATCAATGGTTCATTTACTATTGAAGAATATGATATTGAAAAAGATATTGTAGATAAAACAATTAAAGATTTAGAATTTAAAATTAAAGATTGTGATATATGTAATGAATTAAGATTTACTCCAGAAGATATATTAATTAAAAGAGATTTAGATTACATAAATCAAATAGTCTATCCAAAAGAATATGAAGAACATACTTATATGTGGAAAGATTATACAAGAGAAGAAAACTCCGATTTAATTATGAGATATGTAGATAATGTAGAACTAACTCTATGTGGTAAAAATAAAGTTAAAATTGGTGAAGTATTCTTTAGAGAAAGTATGTGTAAACCATGTAATGATTTATATGATGCTGGTTTTCTTGCTAAAAAAGATTATGCAATACTAGGTAATATTGGTATGAAGTTAAGATTTAGTGAATACCTACCAATAGAAAAAGTTTCTGAAATAGTATTTACTTTAAGACAATACTATAATGTTGGTTATTTTGAAGCAACTTACTACTATGATAATAAAGTAATGTTCTTTAATGATTATCAAAATAGAAATATTGTAAGAATATTTCCATTAGAAGATTATAGAAAAATGGATAAAATAGATAAACTACAATTAGGGGTTATCTACATTGGTAATAATGAAAAATGTTTAATAGATAATAAAGAAGATTTGGATTTAGGTCAAGTTTTTAGACACATTTTTTGTCACACTTTCTAAATATC
>CAMVPJ010000046.1 GCA_947169395.1 uncultured Caryophanales bacterium | reverse complement strand
AGAAGGAAATTTAAAAGTTTTATCGTATATTATAATTAGGGGGAGATAATAATGACTAAAGATAAAAAGTTTTATTCACTTGCAAATGATTCTGTATTTAAAAATGTTTTCTATAGAGATGATGATCTTCTTAAAAGATTCTTAACTGATATCTTGTCTGTTTTTTATGATGATATTGATATTAAGGATTTTAAAGTTCTTAATACCGAACTAACCAAAGACAAGCTTTATATCAAAAATAAAGTTGTCGATATTTTAGTAGATATTGGTACTAAAATAATAAATATTGAGGTTAATGTGAAATATGATGATTATAGAATATATAGAAATTTTTTCTATCTTGCATCATCTACAATCGCAAGCATGAAAAAAGACATGAAATTCGTAGATGTAAGAGAACACGTTCAATTTAATTTCAATTTTAAAAAGAACTATAAAAACGGATATAAGATATCCGAGTATGGTGATCTATCTACCGGTGAAGTTACTATACCATTTATGAGAACAATTGACATTGATGTTGATTATTATAAAAATAAATGGTATAATTCAGGTAAATCAAAGGAATATTATGAACAATTTAAAAGTATCATAATGTTTGGATTAACTGAATATGAACTTAAGAATCTGGAGGATAGTGATGACTATATGAAAAAGATTAAGGATGATGTTATTAAACTTAATGGAGATCCTAATTTTTATCAGGCTATGACTGATGAGGAAGATAGAGAAATGATAGAAAATAGTATCTTTATTAGCGGGAAACAAGAAGGAATAAAACAAGGTATTGAACGAGGTATTGAACAAGGTACTCGTCGGGGTATCGAAGAAAATCAAAAAAACATTGTAAAAAACATGAAAGATGCAAATTACAAATTAGAAGACATTAAAGAAATTACAGGACTTAGCATTGAAGAGATTGAAAAGATATAAAGCATACACACTTTATATCTTTTATTATAACTATTTATGATATGTTTCATTATTGTTAATCTTAAAAACTCTATATATCTGTTCAAGTAACATTACTCTAAATAACTGATGAGGAAACGTTAAATCAGAAAATGATAAAGAATAGTTACTACGACTCTTAACTGAATCACTTAACCCATAAGAACCACCTATTACAAATACTATATTTGAATAATTATTAAATACAATATCTATTTTTTTAGCAAGTTCTGTACTAGATAATCTATTACCTTCAATTTCCATAGTAATAACATAATCTCTATCTTTAATATATCTTAATATATCATTACCTTCTTTATCAATTATCTCAGAGATACTACCTTTATCAATATCACTAACCTCAATTATATTAAGTTTAGAATACTTACTTATTCTCTTACTATATTCTTTAATTGCATCAGTAAGATACTTCTCTTTAATTTTACCTACACATATAATAGTTATCAAATTACATACTCCTCCGATACTATATTTTGTTTAGCTATTTTTATATTACTAAATTTAATATTCTTACCTTTTAATTCATTCTTCAAAGTAGTAAGAGCAAGTTCTTCTCTATTATTCTGTTCACTTAAGTGAGCTAGATAAACCATTTTTGTATCAGGTCCAATAAATTCAGATAAATAATAAGCAGAATCTTGATTAGATAAATGTCCTGTATCTCCAATAATTCTTATCTTAGTATGATGTGGATATCTAGGATTATCCATAAGCATCTCTGGATCATGATTACTTTCAAATATATAAATATTTTTATTATATAACTTCTTAAAATATCTCTTATTGATATAACCAGTATCAGTTATATATACACAACTTTTACCATTTTCTTCAACTATATACCCATTAGAATCTTCTGTATCGTGAGATGTCTTAATACTAGTAATCTTTACCCCATCAGTTTCATATACAGCAGGAATATCATATACATTACTAATGTTAAGGCCTGATTCTTTAAATATTTTCTCAGTCATATATACTTTTGGTGCATACTTTTTAGAAAACACCCTAAGACCTGCAATATGATCTACATGTGCATGACTTATTAGAATCATATCTATCTCACTAGGTTCAACACCAATACTCTTTAGACTACGTTCTACATAAGCAGAACTGTTACCTATATCAATTAAAATCTTATGATTACTCGTTTCAATATAAGAACAGTTCCCCTTACTACCGCTTGATAATACACATACACGCATTTTATAAGTAATTCTCCGGATTAACTACACAAGCATACTTTTCACAATTACGTATTTCAAAATGTAAGTGCGGTCCAGTTGCCCAACCACTAGATCCAACATAACCTATTTGTTGTCCTCTTTCAACTACACTTCCAACATGAAGACCAGATACAAAACCTGACATGTGACCATATAGAGAATAGAAGCCATTATTGTGATTAATAATAATATGATATCCATAAGTACTTGCATATTCTATTTTTGTAATTACACCATTGTTTGTTGCATAAACAGGAGAACCATAACCAGTACCAGCAATATCTAAACCAGTATGGAAGTTTCCTTCACCAAACACTGCAATTCTATATCCAAAACGAGAACTTATTGTATAACCACTTGCAGTAGGCCATCCCCAAGATGATGTACTACCTACACTTGGAGTTACTTTAGTACCAACTGTTACTTTCTTATCAACTGGATTCTTGACAGTTTCTTTACTAACAGGTTCAACATAGGCTATCTCGCCATTAACTGACTTTACGTTCTGAGAAACTCTATCTAAACCTTTTTCTCCTTCTTGAGTAACTATCTGCTCTCCCTCAGTAATATTATCATCATATACCTCAACAGTACGATAATTAGATTCAATATCACTAACACTATATTTCTCTTCAACTATATTTATCTGTGGATCTACTTTAGCTATCTTAACCTCTTTACCAGCATATAACAAGTTATCTTCACTAGTATATTCTGGATTAGATATCAAGAACTCCTCAACACTTATCTGATTATTATAAGCAATACTACTAATAGAATCACCAGTATTAACAACCACAGTAGACTCTTCATAATTATCTCCGTATAATAAGTATTGTGATAACTCAGTAGAATCAGTATATATCTTCTCATCAGTAGAAATATTAACAGCTTTATAAGCAATATCTTCTTCTACATATACATTATTAATTACTTCTCCAGTACCTTCTATCTCCGCTTGATTATTATCTTTATAATTAGTATATCTATTATCTCCAACAAATATAGAAGCCATAGTATCTATAGAATCACTAAAAATCTTACTATCAGTTACATATACATAAGATTCACTACCATCTTCTTTTTTTATTGTAAATCTATATCCTGGGATAGTACAATTCTTTTTCGATATAATTTTCTTATACATCTCACCAGTAGATACAGTAGTAGGTTCATAAGTAAGCACTTTCTTCATCTCAATACCATTTGGAGTATATATTTTATCAGACTCTAAATATATCTTATTCTCCTCATAATACTTATTCATATCATCAATATCACTACTAGTTAAATTCCATAACTTATTATCATTATAAGTTTTAATATTATCATACTTAGAATCACTAATATTAAGTTTACTCTTATTATTAACTAAGTAATTAACTTTATCCTTAGTACTCATTGCCTTAAAGGTATCATCATTTATACTATTAATTACTTCATTAGTATCATTAATTGCATTAATCTTAGTTTCATATTCTCTTACATTCTCACGAATAACATCAGCTTGCGTTTCAATATAAGTTTCTAATTCCCTTTTAGACTTAATAGTACCAAGTTGTTCCCCATCTAAATATACTTGATAATAACTATTAGGCACCTTAGACTTCTTATTAGTAAAACCTAAAAATATAATTAATACACTAACTAGTATAACACCTAAAACATAACCAACCTTTTTCATGACTCACCTTCTTCAAAATTTGCAACGTTCGCAAACGTACTTGTATTTCTTTGAAATATTAATGGAATATCTTTTAAAGGACCATTACGATGTTTTCTAATTACAAACTCCATTAAACTATTTTCCTTTTCTCGCTCTTCATCTGAACAGTGTAGGAATGCAACTATATCAGCATCCTGTTCTATCGCACCTGACTCTCTTAAATCACTTAACATAGGCTTCTTATCTGTACGTTGTTCAATACCACGCGATAACTGCGATAAAGCAATAACCGGTACATCAAGTTCCATAGCCATAGTCTTTAAAGCACGAGATATATCAGATACCTCTTGTTGACGATTAGCTCCACTCTTACTATTACCTTGAATTAAAGTTAAATAGTCGATTACTACAATATCTAAACCAGATGGAGATGCAGCAAGTCTTCTACACTTAGCCCTAATCTCATTAACAGTAATACCTGCAGTATCATCAATAAAAATACGACTCCCTGATAATCTACTAACTGCTTCATTAACCCGTTTCCAGTCACTGTGTTCTAAATTACCAGTCTTAAGTTTACCAGAATCAATTTGACCAACACTAGCTAACATACGCATCGCAAGTTGTTCTGCACCCATCTCCATGTTAAATAGTGCAACACTCTTTTTAGCATTAATCGCAATATTATTAACCATATTAAGTGCAATCGCAGTCTTTCCCATACCAGGACGTGCCGCAATGATAATTAATTCATGTGGATGAAACCCTGATGTAATCTTATCAAGTTCATAATATCCCGTTGGGATACCAGTAATATCACCTTTAGTACTAGCTAACTTCTCTAAATCACTTTGTGTTTTAACAAGTACTTCTGCAATAGTCTTAAACTCTGTAGAGCGAATATTCTTAGATACATCAAAAATCTTTTTCTCTGCAGTTTCAATTACTTCATTAATATCACCTGCTGCATTATAACTTTCTGTAATTATACTTGTAGCCTCATCAATTAACTTACGTAATATATACTTATCCTCTACAATCTTAATATATTCATCAATATTAGCAGCAGTAGGAACACTTTCAATAACCTCAGTTATATACTCAATATCCCCTACTTGTTTTAACCATCCATGACTATTTAATACTTCAACTACAGTAGTTAAATCAACACTTTTATTATTATTGTATAGTTCTTGAATAGACGCAAATATCTTCTTATGACTATCTAAATAAAAAGATTCTTCATTTAAGTTTTCTAATCCCTTTTCTAATGCCTTCTTAGTTAAAAACATAGAACCAATTACAGATTGCTCTGCATCAATATTCTTTGGAATCTCTTTATTCATAACCCACCTACTTTACTAAATTAACTTTAACCTTCGCAACCACCTTTTTATGTAATTCAATATCTACAATATGAGTACCTAAACTACTTAAACTACTATTAATTATAATACTCTTCTTATCAATATCATACCCCTTATTTTTTAAAGCACTCGCTATCTGTTTCGCACTAACACTGCCAAACACTTTGTCACCCGCACCTACTTTTACCTTAAACTCTAACTTAGTAGCCTCCAACTTCTTCTTAATCCCTTCACATTCTTTAATAAGTTCTTCTTCTTTAATCTTCTTTCTCTCATTACTTCTATCAAGATTTCTTAAATTCTCACTACTAGCTACTATAGCCTTAGAATCATTAACAAGATAAGTACCATAACCATCCTTTACATTAAGAATATCTCCCTTTTTACCCTTCTTCTTAATATCTTCTAATAAAATAATTTTCATAAACACCTATCCTTTAATCATTACTTTTTTATTGATTTAATAATAATCTCTTTAATCTCAGATAACCCCTTAGTACACTTCGCACCACAACTTGTAGTAGAGCCTCCACCACCTAGTTTACGTATTACCTTAAGAATATCAACATCCCCAATACTTCTTGCAGATACACCATACTCAGTATCATTAATCTTAGCTACTGCAAAAGAAGCTTCAATATTATCAAAAGTAAGAAGACTATCCGCAATCTCCGCAAGAGTTTCTGTCTTACTAACATCAGGCAATATACATAAGGCAACATTACCATTTATAGTAATACTATTCTTAATATAATCTGCTCTTCTTACATAATCATCCTTACTCTCTTTAAGTAATTCCTGCTTTAAAGTTACATCCGCACCTAACTCAACTAAAATACTAGCAGCCTTATAAGTACGAGAAGTAGTCTTTAAATTATAACCATTAGTATCAATCTCAAGACCACCTAACATAATAGTCGCAACACTTGAATCAATAGAAACCCCACTATAATCTAAATAATAAGTTACAAGCTCAATCATGCTAGATAAACTATTGTTAATATAAAGCAACTTACTACCCTTTGGACACTTTCTATCCTTAATATGATGATCAAGAATGACATAATCTTTACAATAATCAAAAAAATTACTATTTTCAAATCTGCTAACTTGATGTACATCAACAACAATAAGTAAGATATTCGTAAGATTACCAATATTACTACTATTTACATACTTAACACCACTAACACTACTAATAGCCTTATTCATAATCTCACTATAATTATTACCCTCTAAATATACATAACAGCTCTTGCCCATTGCACAAACCCTATTATATATACCAAGACAAGATCCATAACAATCCAAATCAGGATAACTATGTCCCATAACAACTACATTATCATAATCATCATACAATCTATCTAATTTATTAAACAAATCCTCCACAGTATCACCCGTAACCTAATTATACACTAAATCAAAAATAATTTAAACACTAACACCACTAAAAAACTGAATAACTATAATTACTCAGTTTCTATAATTCAAACTCATAAGGATTATCTATACTTCCATCTCCTGATTTTATTTTAACACCAGATTTTAGATATACTACCGGACTAATACCATTGAAATTGTTTACATAGCTGGCAAAATTATGAACAACACCACTCAAATCGACCTTGAAAGCATTAGTTGTATAATATGAATTAGGTGTCATAGTCCATTGAAAATATTCTGAACGATATAACCATCCTGAAGACGGATTTGCCCCTGAATCTACTTTACAACTACCTGGAGTATTATAGCAAGTATCATCCACTCCCACAGCATATGTAAATATATAATCAGATGGATACATTAATGCAGTTTTTCCAACCCAACCAGCATTTCTGCCGTAGCAAGTAGTCTCACTACGCTCACTTATATAGAAGGATTCTCCGTTTGGAGCACAATTTATACAACCTTCATAATTTAAACCACCTAAATAAATTTTAGAAGAAGCTATCATTTCTCTTGATTTATTATCAATTGTATATGTATCATTCAAATATGTTTGTATACTTGATCCAACCCACTCATTTTGATTTGATGAATTCCACTGTTTATTACCTACCGATTCATTTCTTATTAACTTAACTCTCTCTTCATAATTACTATTACCATCATCCACACTAAATACACCAATTATACGCCAAGTTTCATTTCCATTAAAGGTTACATAATTGTATGGTGAATTACCTATATATCTATAATCTCTTAATGCAGGAGTTTGAACTGTAACTTCATGGTCAAATGTATACATCTCATGTGTATTTCCACTAGTATATGCATTTATTTCAACCCTATTAGCTTTATTAACAAGATATTGTACTGCAATAGGTTTTTGCTTACCATAATGATAATAGTCGTCTTCTTGAGTATCATCTAAAACTTCGTCACCATCTATGAAACATTTAGTCAAATATATTTTGCCATCACTATATGTTTCAACATCACAACTTACTTCTTTATCTAATTTAGGTAGTTCTAGAGTTGTATAATCGCTAGGATATTCATTATGTTCATCATGATATGCTTTTAAAGCATCTTCTAAGTTCTTACCATATGTATCTACATATTCTTGATTAGTCATCTTAAGTATTCCATAGTGGTAATAACCATCATATTCTTTATCATTCCTAACTAGTTTACCATTTACCTTACACTCTGATAAATATATTGAATAATCTGGATTAATTCTACTTGTTTTACACTCTACTTTATTACCTTTATATTCTATATCTAATTTATCAAATGTATCTGGATAAGCTAAATGTTCTAATTGATAACTTGCCATAGCATATTCTACTGCTCTACCATATCCATCTACACTTCTTTTATTTGCAACATCTTTTACTCTTCTTATTATATTTAAAAGTAAAGGTGCAACTATTAATGATATAATTGCAAGTATTACTAATACTGCTATTAATTCTATTAAAGTAAACGCTTTATTCTTTTTCATTATTACCACCTACATATATCTTTTCTTAACTTAAATTAATTATACCATACTTTGTGCGTAATAGAAGAACTTTTTATTAATTTTTAATCAAAAATACTGTCAATAGTTTTTGAAAATGTCTTAAAAAAATCTAAACATTAACGGGAATTT
>CAMVPJ010000045.1 GCA_947169395.1 uncultured Caryophanales bacterium | reverse complement strand
ACATATTTTCGCTTGTCAAGTATTTTTTTCTATAAAGTATCACTTTCCTATTATACAAAAAACGACAGAATAATATCTATCGTTTTTATTCGCCTTTTAATTTTCTTGTTTGATCTTCGGTAATTAAAGCTTCAATAATTTCATCCATTGCGCCTTCCATTACTCTATCTAATTGCTTAGTTGTAAAACCTATACGATGATCAGTAACTCTATTTTGTGGATAATTATAAGTTCTAATCTTCTCACTACGATCTCCTGTACCGATTTTACTTCTACGCTCTACTCCAAGTTTTTCTTCTTGTTCTTTTAGTTTTAAATCATAAAGCCTAGTTTGCATTATCTTAATAGCTTTTTCTTTGTTTTTTATCTGTGATCTTTCAGTTTGTGAATATACAATAGTTCCAGTTGGAATATGAGTAAGTCTAACAGCGGAATCAGTCGTATTAACTCCTTGACCACCACAACCAGATGAACGAGTAATATCTACCCTAATCTCACTCATATCAAGCTTATAATCAAACTCTTCAGCCTCAGGCATAGATAGAACAGTTGCAGTTGATGTATGAACTCTACCTTGTGTTTCAGTAGCAGGTACTCTCTGTACACGATGGGCCCCACTTTCATACTTTAATTTAGAGTATACATTGTCGCCTTTAACTAAAAACTCAATTTGCGAGTATCCTCCTGCTTCACCTGGTTCTTCATTATATACTTCAACTTTCCATCCTTGCTTTTCTGCATACTTAGTATACATTCTATATAAGTCCCCGGCAAATATATTAGCTTCATCCCCACCAGCTGCTCCACGAATCTCAATAACTACATTTTTACCATCATTAGGATCCTTAGGTAAAAGCATAATCTCAATGTCTTTAAGTAATTTTTCTCTTTTTTCTTCCAACTCTTTAATCTCTTCTTTTACCATTTCACCTAATTCTGGATCATCAATAACCATCTTATCTGCTTCAATATCATTATCAATCTTCTTTAAATTTTGATATGCATCATATGATTCTTTTAAATCAGATAATTCTTTATTAAGTTTTAATGTCTTATTAATATCACTAAGTACTTCTGGATTCATCAATTCTTTACTTATCTCATTATACTTGTTTTCTATAGTTATAAGTCTTTCAATCATAATATCTTCCTTTCAAAACTAATTTTCGTTCAAAACATATTGATTATACTATAAATATATCTTTTTTTCAATAATTTATGAATTTGACAACAACAATTAAAAATGATAACATAATCTCTCGTAGAGGGGGAATTATTATGGCATTTAGCGATGCAGAAAAATTTAATCGCATAATGGAAGAAATTGAAAGTTTAGTTAATTGGTATGAAAATACTCATTTAAGTGAGAAAGCAACTAAAGTTTTCTTATCAAACGGGGCAAGTTTTGTATATAAAGTACCAAAAAGACAAATCGCGCATTTGCTTGGAATTAAAACCGACTTTTTAGTTAATTCAAGAATGTTATCTCAAACATCTTCGTACGAAGTATTAAAAGAGTTTATTGATAATAGTTATCGTTTTGGTACAAAGCTTTCTTCTGGAGAGTATAAATTATCCGATATATTTAGTGAAGATATATTAAAGAAAATCAGCCATTTTAAAGAAAATCTATTTATAAACGTTGATAAAACGGTTGCAGTATGTAGTTATAAAGCAGATATACATTATAACGAAGGCTCTAAACATATGAAATGTGACTATATTATAATTCAAGAATTAGATGATGGTACAGTGTTAGAATTAGATTTAGTTGTTAATAATAATACAGCATATCCTATGTCTAACAAATCATATGATGATTACATTGAAGCAGATGTTGTGTTTAAAGATTTACTTAAAAATCAGAATATATCAATGCTATCTTCAATTAAACTTATTTCCAATGATGGTTATTATAGTAAACCAATATATCAAAATGAACGTCAGATAATTTTAAATTTAAGAAAGTTAAAAGAATATAAGGCAAAATATAGTTGCCATACTGACAATGATTCAGATTATGAACACTTATGTGAAAGATACTCACAAAGTAAAAACAGTAATAATGCAAACGATGAGGTTCTAGATAAAATAATAGCCTGCATTACTAAAGGTGTTGAAATACAACCTAGTAAACTAGGATTAAAATCTACTGATTTAACTGAACAACATAGAGCTTTAATCGATGCATTCAACGATGTTATTATAATGGGAGCGTCTGCAACTAATGGAAGTGTTAAATACTCAAGTTTACAAAAACAAATTAAAGATTTAAAAGAAGCACGAAGATTACTTGAAGAAGATAATAAGCAAATAAGTCAAGAATTAGAAAAAACAAATCAAGAATGTAATAGATTACGCACAGAAAATGAAAATGTAAAAAAATTAGTTAAAACATTTAAAAGTGCGATTAATGATTTTGAGGAGAAAGAAAATGAATAAGTTTAAAATAAGAGCAACTGCATTTAGTCTTGCAAGTATCGCTGCATTATCACTCGTAGGTTGTGATGAAAAAACACCAAGTGAAGATTACGATGTAATTAGTCAAAATACAAACGATGGAACTTTTAATACTTTAACTCAAGAGTTAGAAGTGCCTAATAATAATTTCAAATTAATTACTGAATATTCAGTTAATGATGCAGCTAAAAGACAATGGCGAATTACGTCTGACAAAACATTATATATCAAAGCATATACGAAGGGACTTGATAAAAATACTCAAGTATATATTGATAATATTCATATTGATACATCAATAAAATCTGAATATGCAATTATGGATGGTATAAAACAAGATTCAATGGATGATCATGTACATAGTTCACAATTGATTGGATTTTCAATATCAGATTCACAATATTACTATGGTACAGATACAATTGAAGGATATAATCAAGAATTTATTCAAGGTTCTATTTATGCTTATAATGGTTATGCAACAGGAAGTACTGAAAACAAAAGATTTACTGAAGAAGACTATATAGATAAAGGTGTTTACGGTAACAAGTTTTCAATAGTATATGATTTACTTATTAAAAAAGAAAATGAAAAAGATTTTTCAAATGTAAGTGTTTATACTGATTTTATTGTTAAAATTAAAAATACTAAAAGCGAAGAAGACAAAATAAACGAAGCCAAAAACAGAGACAAAGGTAAAATTAAAGTAAAAACATTGGATTAGTTCCAATGCTTTTTTATTCTTCCTCAATACCCTCGTCATCAATAATAGTTAAATCATCTAAATCATCATCGTCAGTATCGATACCTTCTTCATCATCCATCGCATCAATATCTTCAGATTCTACTGTTTCAACTACCTCATCTTCATCCTCTGTAGATTCTTCATCATACTCTTCATCTTCTAAATCGTCATCATCAAGAATAATCTCTACTTTATGTTTATCCCTTAAATCCCAACATGCATTATCAAGTAAGATAAATCTTTTATCAGTAGTTAAAGATGTATAATAATCTCCTATTTGATTCGCATAATCATCATCAGTAAGTTCTAATAACTTACATATTTCTTTAAATAAAGTTGGCGTATTTATTGCTTTCTTTTTTTCTTTTAAAATCATTTCAGTTAAATCACTATAAGCAAGAGTTTCTAACTCTTCTTTTGACATTTTATTTAATTTCATATTTCCTCCTACATTTTATCAGGTGCATTAACACCTATTAGTCTTAAAGCATTCTTAATAGTAATTTTACAAGCTTTAATTAAGTTTATTCTATCCACTGTATAATTAGTATCATCAGTTAATACTTTTTCATGTGCATAAAACGTATGAAAAGCTTGAGCAAGTTCGTAAACATAATTAGTTACTATATGAGGTTGTTCTTTTAATGCACTATTACTTACTACCTCACTAAACTCATATATTTTAGTTGCAAGATTATAAGCATAATCACTTTCTAATGTTTTATAATCAGTATGAGTTGTTTCTTTATTATATTCATTTAATATTGAACATATTCTAGCATGAGCATAACTTACATAATATACTGGGTTTTCTGATGTATTACTAGTTGCAAGATCCATATCAAAATCAAGTTGTGTGTCTAAACTACGAGATGAGAAGAAATATCTTGCAGCATCTACTCCAACCTCATTAAGTAAGTCAGAAAGAGTTAAAGTTTTACCAGTTCTTTTACTAAGTTTAATTTCTTCTTTACCTTTTAGAAGTCTAACCATCTGTAATATCTTAATTTCTAATTTATCTGCATTCTCACCTAACATAGTTAAAGCTGCTTTTAATCTATTTATGTATCCATGATGATCAGCACCAAATACATCTATTAACTTATCATATCCTCTTTTATATTTATTTAAATGATAACTAATATCAGGTAATAAATAAGTATTATTATTATCACTTTTAACAAGTACTCTATCTTTTTCATCACCATAAAGAGTAGTTTTTAAGAATAATGCATTATCAGCTTCATAAGTATTACCACTATTTTTTAATTCATTAAGTACATAGTCTACTTCCCCATTTTTATATAAATCAGTTTCACTACTCCATATATCAAAGTCTACTCTAAAATCTTTTAAATCAGATTTAATCTTCTTAAGTAGAAAGTCTACTCCTTTTTTTCTAAATATATCCTCTGGTGCATTTTCTTTATACTCATTATATATATCACGAGCTACTTCAATTATATCCTCACCGTGATAACTATTCTCACCTAGTTCTTCTTCAATACCACATAAATTATGATATCTTACTATAATAGATTTCTCTAAGTTATTAATTTGATTACCAGCATCATTAATATAATATTCACGAGTTACATCAAATCCAGCAAAACGCATAATGTTAGCAAGTGAATCACCGTATGCAGCACCTCTAGCATGACCTATGTGCAAAAAACCTGTTGGGTTTGCACTAACATACTCAATATTAATCTTTTTACCCTCACCTATATTAGAACTACCATAATTATCACCAAGTTCCAAAACTTTATTAATATTATCAAATAAATAGTCTTTCTTAACAAAAAAATTTAAAAACCCAGGTCCAGCAATTTCTATTTTAGTTATATCATCACTTTTAATATTATCTTTAATCATACTTGCAATATCTCTTGGATTTTTCTTTAATACACGTGCCAGTTGCATAGCTATATTAGATGAATAATCTCCATTATTACTATCCTTTGGTACTTCAATAGTTATACTTATATTATCTACACCAATAGCTTTAAGTGCATCATTAATTATTTTTTTTAATTTCTCCTTCATATACCACCTCTAATAAATATTTAAATTTATTACCTTCTAAAATATATTCTAATTCTATTTTATCTTTACTTACTTTTAACTTATTAGTATGAGTATTTAGTGTAAACTTCTTACTCCCACCAAATACTGTATAAGTTGAGTCAGTATCCTTATTATTTTCAAATACTAAATTAATAGTATAATCATTACACTTTCTATCAATATATAACTTTTTATTATTATATTTAACAGATACGTTAATATTATTCTCGATATAGAGATAAGTATTATTTTTCTTTTTACCATCAACAATAATATCTAAATTTTCATCACCAATTAATTTAATATGTAACTTCATAGGCACCACTCCCGAACATTATAGCACACTTTTACCTATTTTGCACTTATATTTTTATATTTTTTTGAAATACTATATTTAGGTATAGGTGATTAGATGAAAATACTTAAAAAAATGCTTATAATTCTTACTATTTTACTATTATTATTCGCAATTATTTATTTAATATTATATTTATATGTAAAGAAAAATCCCATTGATATTAAGATTAATAATAGTTACTATATATATGATAAAGATAAAAAACTTGTTAATAGTATGTCTGATGAGTGGGTTAAACTAGATAATATATCTGATAATTTAATTAATGCAACTCTATCTATTGAAGATAAGAATTTCTATAAACATCGTGGATTTGACTACTTTAGAATAATGAAATCTATGTATACTAATATTACAAATAAGAAAATAGTAGAAGGTGCATCTACTATTACACAACAGTATGCCAAGAATTTATTTCTAGATTTTAATAAGACTTGGAAAAGAAAACTAAAAGAAGCATGGTTTACTTTTAAACTAGAGACTAATTATTCTAAAGATGAGATATTAGAAGGATACCTAAATACTATTAATTATGGTAATATCTATGGTATTGAAAATGCATCACACTATTATTTTAATAAAAGTTCTAAAGACTTAAGTATTGCAGAAGCATCAATGCTTGCAGGTATTCCTAACTCACCTAATAACTACTCTCCTTTAATTAATGAGACAAAAGCAAAAGCAAGACAAAGAGTTGTGTTAGATGCCATGGTTAAAAATAAATACATTACTAAATCAGAAGCAGATGATGCTTATAATACTAAATTAACATACTATGGTCACTTTGAATCTAATAATTCTAAAACATTAGAGTATTATCAGAGTGCGGTTATGGAAGAGTTAAATGATATAAAAGAAATACCTAAATCTATGTTAGATACTGGAGGCTTAAAGATATATACTTATCTTGATATAGATGCACAAGAAACATTAGAAGATAATATAAACAAATATATTACTAATGATGATATTGAAGTATCTAGTATTATGATGGATCCAAATAACGGAGGTATTATTGCTTTAATAGGTGGTAAAGATTATAGTAAATCTCAGTTTAATAGAGCAATAAGCGCTAAAAGACAAGTAGGTTCTACTATAAAACCATTTCTATATTATGCAGCATTAGAAAATGGATTTACTGCATCTACTACATTTACTAGTGAAAAAACTACATTCTTATTTGATAATAATAAAACTTATGCCCCTAAGAATTATAATGATAAATATGCAAATAAAGAGATTGATATGGCAACAGCCTTAGCTTATTCTGATAATATATATGCAGTTAAAACACATTTATTTTTAGGTGAAGAAACACTTAAAGATATGTTAACTCGTGTAGGAATTGAAGAGAAGTTAAAAGCAAATCCATCTCTTGCTTTAGGTAGTGGTGAGATTAGTCTACTTTCTATGACTAATGCTTATGCAACATTTGCAAATCTAGGTTATAAAACTAAAGGACATCTAATTAAAAAAGTTGAAGATATGAATGGTAATACACTATATGAATATAAGGATACTAAAGAAAAAACACTTAATTCAAGTATAGTATATATATTAAATGAATTATTAACGAGTACATATAATTATAATTTTATAGATTATAACTATCCTACGTGCTACGACATAACAAGTAAACTTACAAGTAAGTATGCAATTAAAACAGGTACTACTGATAATGATCACTTAATATTTGGCTATAACAGCGATATCGTATTATCTCTTTGGAGTGGATATGATAAAAATAAAACAAGTGAAGTTAGTGATGGAAAACCACTTAGACAAATCTGGGCAGATACTATAGAAGAATACCATAAGACTAATAAAGCAAAATGGTATGATATCCCTGATAATGTAGTTGGAGTGTTAGTAGATCCAATCACTGGTATTCCTACTACAGATGAAAAAGCGACCATGTTTTATTACATAAAAGGTACAGAACCGGGTTATAATGATACACTAGAAAACCTTATTCCTACCGTAAAAGAAAATGACCAATAATAAAGGTCATTTTAATTTAAAGCAGATTTAGGTAATACGATGACAGGACGAACAACTGCACTGCGACTACCATGACTGAACAAGGCATAAACATCAGTATAATTAAGATCACCGCCTCGAAGTACACTCCCAACACTCGACAATGAATCGTTATATGAAGTACTTGTCCAATACCAGTAATCGTTACTTGCTAGCCAATCATATTGTGGTACAAATTTTGTATTAATTTCTGATGGACTAGATTGATATTCTTCCTCTACACAATTGTCTTGATACTCATTTTTCGACAATAATCTAGCTTCTATTGCTGCTGGAGCATCTGCAATCTTCCAGGCATCTACTACATATTTTACTTCTGATTGTGCATAATCTGTTGTACAACCTGTATCAACATAGCTTCCATTTACATATCCACAAGTTTCACTTGAGTAATACGCCATTCCTCCATATCCACTTGAATTATATGCAGTTCCTACTGATGAATCTGTATATCTATTAACATGTCCTGCTCCAAATTGGTTTACTTCATCTACAGCAAGAGGTTCTGCTTTTAGCAGTGTCACAATCTCTTCTGATGAACTAGAATTTTTTATTACATAATAATTTATATTGTTATATGTAACTTCATCTCCTACTTGATATGCAGTATATGTAGATGCTTGTGGGGTTTTATTTTCTCCATAAGTATAATTTTCTACATTTCTTCCTGCAACATGGCAGCCTGCTAGATATACACTGAAATCAGAATTAATATGTGTAGTTTCACATTCAACCTGATTACCAGAGTATTCTATTGTTAATTGTGATACTTCTATTGGAAATTTTCCTGTATCAAGTAAATATCCAGCTATAGCTAGTTCAATACTTCTACCATATGCATCAATACTTCTCTTATCTGCAGATATTCTAGCACTCCTAATAATTGTCATTACTAATGGAGTAACTATAAGAGCAATAATTGCCATAATTACTAGGGTTGCAATTAACTCTATAAGAGTAAATGCATTTTCTTTTCTTTTTCTTTGTTTCATTTTATATACCTTCTTTCTTAATTACCATGGATTCTATTTTTAGTGTATACCATGATTACACTTTTATACAATTCCTAAACCTATCTTGCATCACCTTACCTTCTGATATTAGTTTACTAAAAAAAAAAAAAAAAAAAAAAGTCAACCCTATATTGACATTTTTTGAAACTTTTG
>CAMVPJ010000044.1 GCA_947169395.1 uncultured Caryophanales bacterium | reverse complement strand
ATAAACTATTTGTTTCTAATCGCTATCTTCCTTGACAGACTTTTTCAGCAGTCTCGTGTAAAAGCTTTTTTATTTTGTTTCATATTTTACCTTCTTTCTTTAAAAATACTATGGTTATATTTTTAGTGTATACCATGACCCACTTTTTATACATTTTATAATACTATCTTTCACCACCCTACCTTCCAGTACTATTATACAAAAAAAACCAAAAAAAATAAAGCTTAAAATTAAAATTTTTTAGCTTTTATTATTCTATTAATTTTTATTAGTATTTTATTACTATCCATGTTTTAATTTTAACTTGTTTATTATTTTCTTTTCTATTCTAGATATATATGACTGTGATATATTCATCATACTAGCTACTTCTTTTTGCGTGTATTCTTTAGTTCCATAAAGTCCATATCTCATTATCATTATTTTTTTATCTCTATCTTTTAAATTCTTAATCTCACTATAAAGTAGTCTTTTTTCTAATTCTTCTTCTAATCCACGTGTTACTATATCTTCATCTGTACCTAATATATCCTCTAGATGTAGTTCATTTCCTTCTGCATCATATGAAAGACTATCTTCAAAACTAACTTCTCCTTTTCTTCTTTTATTCTTTCTTAAAAACATTAAGATCTCATTATCTATACAACGTGATGCATAAGTTGCAAGTTTTATATTCTTATCAAGTTTATATGTATTTACTCCTTTAATAAGTCCAATAGAACCAATACTCACTAAATCTTCTAAATCAACTCCAGTATTTTCATACTTCTTAGCTAGAAAAACTACTAATCTTAAATTATGTTCAATAAGTTTAGAACGCGCATGCATATCTCCTTCCATACTTAGTTTTACATATTCTATTTCTTCTTCTTTACTAAGTGGTGCGGGTAGTTTATCTGTACTACCTATAAAGTGTACACTATCTAATCTAAATAAATTTCTAATAAAATTAATTATTTTCTTAATCATCTAATCCTCCTAATTTATTATTAAGTATTACATCAATATTATCAATACCAATATCATCTATAATACCTACTAATATTTTCTTATATACTTTATTATTAATAACTACTTTATCTGGTTTAAAACATTTAACTATGCTACTCCCACTCACAGTTATTAGTGGTACAAACATATATTTTTCTATATTAAATATAAACTTCCGTTTATCTAATAATATGACAGAATTACCTAAATATGATAAGTTATTACCACTATCCATATAACCAGTACAAGTAATATATTTATCTTTATAATATATACTTACATTCATATAATTATTATAAATATTCTTAATACTATTTAACTGTCTTGTATATAGATATATTACTATAGGACTTATTATTAGAATAAATATAATAGTTATACTAAAACCATTATTAATAAATACTAAACCTTTTCGTTTGCTAAACTGATCATTTATAAAATATAAAAATCCTCCTAAAAATATACTTAACATATATAAATATAATAAATTAATTATAGTATATTTTATATTTTTAAATCTAAATGTAACAACAGTCATAATAATACTTATAAATACTTTAAATATAAATAGTATTATATTATTCATAGGAATAAATAAACCTAGTATACTTAGTCCACCAATAAAGGCTCCTACTATTACTCTTTTAATGCTAACTCTTCTTTTAAGTATAATAGATACACCAAGTAATAAGATGAAATCTAACATAAAATTAATAAACATGACATAATCTACATATACTTTCATTGAATCACCAAGATAAGTATAATAAAAAAAGCGATACATTTATGTCGCTTTTTAATTTTAAATATTTAATTATAATTCTTTATTATTATTTAAAGAAAGCATTTCCTGAATTTCAGGTATTTTTTCAAATAAAATATTTCCTATAGTTTCTTCTTTTAAAATTTCTGTTAAATAAGCTTTTAAATATAATTTACCAGCTTTTTTTGTAGTAGTTACTTTTATTCCTATCCCTGAAAATTTCTGCTTTAAATAAGCAATTTCTTCTTCTGATAAATTAATATAAATTATACTAATATTATCTTTATCCATTGATACTCTAACATTTAATTGAGTACTTAATTGTTTTATAATTTCATTAAAACAATGTCTTTTGTAGGATTTTGGAGTCTTAATAAAGTCTAAATACTTCATTTTAAATAATTCTTCTTTATAATTTATTAAATCATTACTATAATCAATCGAACCTATTTCACTATCAAACTCATCTACAATTAATTCATTTCTTTCTCTTCTTATTTCGTCATCAGTAAATTTTCTACCTGCAATATGTTCTTTAACAGATATTATTGCGCAAATTGTCTTATTAGCAGAAATTGATTTACTATTCTGACCTTGATATTTCTGATAAAACATTTTAAAAGTTTCATTTGAAGAATTTAAATCCTTCAATTCACTATCTAATTCAATAATATATTTATATAATTCACTTTTCTGTGATTCATCTAACTGATTAATATACTCTATACCAGAATTTAGAAATTGATCTAGTATTGTTTCAAATTCTAATTCAATATTTAAATTAATATTATCATATCCTGTATTAATTGGATTATTAATAGCATAATTATCGTTTGTTGGATCACTTTTAAATATACCATCTATACCATATTTTTCATCTCTTATTTTTATATAATTAAGTTTATGTTTTCCTTCAGGCCAAGAATATGAGACTGAATTTATTCCTACTCTTTTCAATAAACTATGAAGCAAATTAGCATATCCTACACATACCATATAATCATTTTGCATAATTAGATAAATAGACCTGCTTTGATCATATAATTCTGTTTCTTGATTTTCATTACAAGGATAATCTTTATATTTTTTAAAACTTTTGACTATATCATATACTGCAACATATCTTTCATAAGGACTTAAATCACTATTTTTTATATCTTCAACAAATAAATCAAGTGTTTTATTTAGTGTTAATAATTCTAATCCATTTATTCTATTTTTTTGATTTATAGAATTAAAAACTATCATATCTAAATCACTTATTTTTTGTAATAGTTCTGTACTAACTTCTTCATCTTCTTGTCCAATTATGAAATTAAGTTTAATATCTCTATTATTTCTTTTAATAGCTTCAATAAATTTATTAATTTTATCAACATCAAATAATTTAATACTATTATACCACTCACTGATTTTATCATTTAATAATGGCGAATCATTATTTGACAAGTATATATCACAAACATTCTCAGGAATATTAGTAATAATATAATCATAATAAGCTTCATCAATTGTACTAAAATTCAAATATTTTATATCATTTTTATATTCTTTTACTTCACCTGTTAATTTTCCGCTAATAATTTTTTTATAGCTATCTATTGTTTTCTCATCATCTTTGTTATGTAGTCCAAGATTTACCATTTCTAATACTTTTTCAATTGGACAATCTATGAAATTATTTATATTTAAATCTTTTAAGGATATAGTATTACTCTTTAATGCAATAATTACCAAATCAATATTTCTTTTCAAACAATTAGGAGAATCTTTTGTTACTTTATAATTAGTTTTTTCACATGCTATATATAAACCAGCATCTGTAAATGGAATCTCATCTCCTTCTTTTTCAAGCTTCTCAACAATTTTCAATATTAATTCGCTATTTTCAAATATTTTTTTACTCATCAATATTATTCTGCATATCAAATTCAATTTATTTTTATCTTCTAAATCATCAGAGTTAATAATTATTTTATTATTTATTAAAGAAGACACAATATTCATAATTTCGCTATTATTTAATTCTTCAAAATTATTATAAAGAATATAAAATTTGTTAAAATTATCACATACTTCACTTACTATTTTTTTCCATATTTCATTTGTAACTTTATTATTTTTTAAAACATTTATTAAAATAGAAAAAATTTTATCACTATTACAATTTTCTATAATTATATTTAATATCTCATCTACATTATAATACCCATTATTATTTTTTAAGAATAATTCTATATTATTAATGTCTTTATCTAAATACATTTTTCCAAGTATAGTATTGTTTTTTGTAAACTCTTCAGGTAGTTTATCATATTCATATTTTTCAACTAATAATTCATAAAATTCTTGTTTTCTAATATCAGGCATTTTATCTTTATTTTTATAATTGATTATATAATCCATATCATTTGTTAATTTAATTAATTCTAATATTATATCAATATTTTTTTGATTATCCATACTTAAATTAATAACATCTATAATCTTATTTTTAATATCTCTATCTCTTAATAATTCGTTATTTTGATTAATTAATTTACTAATATAACTTAAAGATGTTTCAGAATTTAAATTCCATATAACATAATCTTTATATTTATCATATCGATCATCTATCGCATTAAAACGAGTGAATCCACGTTTTAATGCATAATTAATTATCTCCCAAGACAACTCATTTAAAGGTATCTTATTCAAGTTATTTATATCTCGACGAATCATAAATTTGTATCTAAGTTTCATATTACCTCCATCTTATTATATAATAAAATTATATCATGCTTTAATTAATAATATAAAAAATATGCTGAAATGAAATAAATTTCACTACCTTTTTTATAACTAATTAAAACTTACTTTAATACTTGTTATCTCAGCCTTAGTAAGTACACGCATATTTGGTCCAAATAAACCTACTCCACTTGTTACTATACTTGTCATATTATTATATTTTTTTAATCCATATGAATTATCAAACGGTATTTTAACAAGCAAACTAAGTGGAAATATTTGTCCATCATGTGTATGACCTGATAAATCCAAATCAACTCCTACTTTGTCTAATTCTTTTAACTCCTTAGGTTCATGATCAACTACTATTATTGGTTTTGTTTTATCCAGTTTTTTAACTACTTCATCAACACTTTTTCTCCCCTTTGATTTGGCATAATCTGGTCTACCATAAATATATATACTATTATCAAGTAATATATAATCATCTTTAAGTAACTTTATATTAGCCTTTTTTAAAAACTTATCCATTCTAGTATCACTATGTTTAACTTTTTTATCTTGGAATGTAAATCCAAATAATATTTTTTCTTTTACATCATGATTACCATATACAGAGTATACTCCATATTTAGTTTTTATCTTTCTTAACTCACTAATCATTTCTTTAGGTTTACTTAATGAATCATAATTATTATCAAATATATCTCCTGCTATTAATACGATATCTGGTTTTTCTTTATTAATCTTTTTAACCATCTTCTTTATCATACCAAGTCCTTTATTATAACCTAGATGTAAATCAGCTATCATGACAATGTTTAAATCTTTAATACTAGATTTTTTATTAATACTAACATCATACTTTGTTGTATGTATAATATCTGAATTAATAGTCCCATATATAGTTATAGAAAATACCAGTATAATTGATATAAAACCTACAATACCATAAGTATTATTACTTATATTAACACCTTTAAATATAAGTTTTAATATTAATAATAATACTAATACAATTGCAGTATATATCATTAAGCCTAAATAATAATTACCTAATATATTAAATAGTCTCTTTATATAACCATTTGGTATAAACATAGCTATAAATAGAGTTAATGAAAAAAACATCTGAATAATAAGTATTGAATATTTAAAATAATTATTGTTTCCTAACTTAGTAAATAATGAAAATAATTTCATTATTAAACTGTTTAAATATATATTAAATAGAATATAAAAAGGTAAAAAAATAACTCCTAACATAATTTCCTCCTTGTATTTATATTATACATCTAATAATTATATTTTAAAAGGAAATAATAACTTTATACGTTTTAAAAATAAAAGATATACACTTAAGCATAACTTTCATTATTTCATTAATTCTTTGTATAACTTTCAATAAACATATCAACAATTCATCATACCAGTATGAAACAAATAAGTGATACCATAAAGTATTAATAAAAGAGTTCTAAAATTAACTCAGTCTAATTATACAAATACTTCACTTTTCTTTATTCGATAATGAATTTCTATTTTTTTATCTTTAGTTACATATATCTTATCAATTAATCTATTCATAATCTCTTTTGTTGGGTTCTTCATATTAAGAAAATCATCTATAATATCTAAATTATTAACTTCTTCCTTTATATTAGAAACTTCCTTCTTTAACCTATCTAATTTATTATTTAAAACATTAATATCATCTTCAGTGTTCTTAAATAATCTAGAGTAAGTTTCTACACTAATAATATTATTAAACTTATCATCATATAAAGCATCTTGCTTTCTTCTTAAATCAGATATCTTTATATTAATTTCATCAATCTTCCTTAATTTATCTTCTTTAGGATCAACACATTCACCTTTAATAATACTTTCAAATTCTATTTTATCATTAATAAAACATCTAGTCATATTACGTAATTTATTATAAATAGTATTTTCTAACTTAGTATAATTAATATAATGAGAAAAACATATATGATACTTACTAAACTTACGATAATTATTACAATTCATAGTAATTCTATCTCTTTTATTATCATAACTAATACTCATTCTAGCCCCACAATCTTTACAATAAACTAAATCAGATAAGATATACTCTACATTTCTTCTTGATTCTTTATAGTTATCATTAGAATTTTTAATACTTTGGGCAATTTCAAAAGTCTTCCTATCAATAAGTGGTTTGTGAGCATTTTCTTTAATACACCATTCACTTTTAGGAACCTTCTTTCTTTTCTTAATCTTATAATTAACCTTTTGCGAAGTGTGCTGGAGCAAATCACCAATATAAACTCTATTTTTAATAATATTACTAACTGATGTATGCTTCCATATCTCAGGATGATCAAATCTATGTAATTTTAAACTAGAATACTTATACATAATAGGAGTTGGTACTCCTTCCTTAGTTAATATTTCAGCAATACTAGAACTACCATAACCCGATACATATAAATCAAATATTCTTTTTACAATAGGAGCAGTTTTAATATTGGGAATAAGTACATGTTTATCATTAGGATCTCTCATATAACCAAAAGGAGCAGAACTTCCACAAAACTTACCATCCTTCTTCATTTGCAGTAAATTAGAACGAACCTTCTTAGAAATATCTTTAGCATACATATCATTCATACTTAATTTAAAAGGCATCATATCAGAACCACTTGTTTCATAAAAAGTATCTATATCATCATTTAAAGCAATATACCTAACATCATTTCTAGGAAAAAAAGATTCAACATAAAAACCAGTCATAACATGGTCACGACCTAACCTTGATAAATCCTTAGTTATAACCATATTTATTTTACCACATCCAATATCCTCAACCATTCTCTTAAAACCTGGACGTTCAAAATTAGTTCCCGTATAACCATCATCAACATAAATATCAACATAAGCTAAACTATGAGCCTTTAAATAACCAATTAATAGACTCCTCTGATTAGTGACACTTTCTGATTCTAAATCATCACCATCTTCACGAGATAGCCTGATATAAATAGCAATTTTAAAATTAGTATTATCAATCATATATTTAAACCACATCTATTATTAAATACTTTTTTATTAGCAATATAATACCTATATATACAACACTTTAAAACCTCTTTTAAATCATAACCAGTAACATCATAAAATTCTAAAGTTTCATACATAACAATTCCTCCCATAAATTCTATGAATAATAATTATTATAATTACAAAAAAAGTTCCACTAATTGATATCAATCAATTAGTGGAACATAATCACGCACTCACTCATTACAAAATTTAATTTTTCCCTTTACTCGCGCAACATTGTTGCACGAGCCCCTAAACGGCAAATAAATCCTTTATTTGCCTATTACTCAACTCATCAAAGACGAGTTGAGCAAATATTTAGTTTCTACCTCTTTTTCTATCAACAAGAGTATTTAGACCAACAGTCTAATTTCCTGCACTAGATATTAGAGATTTAGAAATAATTATAACTGGGCGCACAACCCCATCTCTGTTGTAGACGCCGCCGCTGCTCAAGCCACCGCTGTCAACGCTCCAAACATTAGACGACGAACTAAGATGTTGACTAGAAGTCAAATACCAAGAATCAATGTGTAACCAACTTGGTGCTTCTGCTGATTTATAACAATATCCTGATTGTATACAATAATCGCTATAACCTAGACTTTTTAAATCTTCTAGAGTAATTAATCTAGCATCACTTGCGGCTGGGGCTTGTGCAGATGCCCAGGCATCTACTGCATATTTTACTTCTGATTGTGCATAATCTGTTGTACATCCAGAATATACCCAAGAGCCATTTGTATATCCACAAGTTTCACTTGAGTAATACGCCATTCCTCCATAGCCATTTGTATTATTTGCAGTTCCTACTGATAAATCTGTATATCTATTAACATGTCCTGCTCCAAATTGATTTACTTCAGCAACCTTTAATGGTTCTGCTTTTAGAAGTGTTACTGTAGATTCTTTTGCTCCTGAATCTTTAATTACATAATAATTAATATTATTATATGTTACTTGATTACCTATAGTATATGCAGTATAAGTAGGTGTTTTATCACTACCATATGTGTAATTCTCTACATTTCTACCTGCAACTGTACATCCTGCAAGATATACTGATGAATCAGGATTAATTTGTGTTGTTTCACATACTACTTGACTACCTGAGTATTCAATTGTTAGTTGTGATACTTCAGTTGGAAATTTACCTGTATCTAGTAAATATCCTGCAATTGCAAGTTCGATACTTCTACCATATGCATCAATACTTCTTTTATCTGCAGAAATTCTCGCCTTTCTAATTATATTCATAACAAGTGGTGTCACTATAAGAGCAATTATTGCCATAATTACTAATACAGCGATTAATTCTATGAGCGTGAATGCTCTATTACTTTTTTTCATATATCATTCCTCCTTTTCTCGAAAAAAAGATTTAATACAAGAAAATAAAACTTAAGTTGGTAGATAATTAAATCATATCTTCTTCTATTACTACTAAAGTATATCATTTAATTTTCTGTTTTGCAATACTTTTTAAAAACA
>CAMVPJ010000043.1 GCA_947169395.1 uncultured Caryophanales bacterium | reverse complement strand
TTCTTCTTTTTTAACAATAAAGCATTATATTCAGCCATTACTTCTTTCCATTCTTGATAATCTTCTTTAAAAAGTCTCAAACTTTCTTCTGTCATACTCAAAACCTCCCTAACAAATTAATATTATCATAAATAAATATCATTATCAATTAAAATCCACTTCTTTTAAATAGTTTTTCTAAATCAGATTTAGTATAAGTAATAATAGTTGGCCTACCATGTGGACAGTTAAACGGATTATCACATTTCCTTAAATCTTCTATTAAATTTTTCGCTTCATCCATTGTAATAGAAGTATTAGCTTTAATAGACGCTTTACATGCTAAAGTTGCAGCTAAATGATCATTAAATCTTTGTAAGTTAAAGTCTTTTTCTCTATTTATAACTGCTTCAATAATTCTTTTAATAACTTCATTAACATTATCTTTTATCCAAGTTGGATGTTCTTTTACAATAATAGTATTAACACCAAACTCTTCAATAGTAAATCCCATATCAGTAAGCATGCTCATATTCTTTTCTAGTATTATATACTCATTATTAGGTATTTCTAAAGTAAGTGGTACAAGCATTGGCATCTTAGTATTACTAGATGCAAGACTCACTTTAAATATCTCATAGTTAACTCTCTCTTTTGCTGCATGCTGATCTATTAAATACATTCCTATTTCATTTTGACATATTATATATGTACCCCAAACAAGTCCAACTGGATAAAGTATAGGTAATCTCTCACTCTTTTCTTTATCTTCTAAATCTAACTCTAACTCTTCATTATTAGTATCACTAGTTAAATCATTATTAACTACATATTCTTCAAAATCTAGTGTTTGCTCTTCTATATTATATTTAGTACTAGGTTCACTTACAGTATTGATGTTTTCATGATAATCATACTCTATTTTATTAATTGAATAATTATCTTTAACATCTTCTTTTGCACTTGGTATTAATGTTTTAACTTTAATCTTATCCTTAATCATATTAGTAACAAGTTCAATTAATTCATTTAATTTAGAAAACTTAATATCCATTTTAGTAGGATGAATATTAACATCAACAAGTGTTGTATCTACGTTAATATTAAGAACTACTATTGGATAGTAATTATCTGGTTTATAGGAATGATATGCTTCATTTATAGAACTATTTAATTTACTATTTTTTACAATTCTACCATTTACTATAGTTATAATACTATTATTCTTTGAACGATATACCTCTGGTAAACTAATATAACCCGTAATCTCATAATCAGCGGATTCAGTATGCACACTTAACATCTTACGACTAACACTTGCCCCGTATATACTATTAATTACTTTAAGTAAATTTCCAGAACCATCAGTTTGTAATAATACCTTACTATCATTAATAAGAGTAAATCTAATATTTGGATGAGATAAAGATAACTTATTCATATAATCAGTTATATGAGCAAGTTCTGTATATAGACTTTTTAAATACTTTAATCTAGCTGGAGTATTAAAGAATAAGTCATTAACTTCAATAATAGTTCCTCTTCTCGCATCACCATTTTTAACATCAATTATTTTTCCGCCTTCTATATTTACAATAGTCCCTATATCTGATGCACATGTTGTAAGTACAACTTTAGATACTGATGCAATAGAAGCAAGAGCCTCACCACGAAATCCTAAAGTATTTATATGAAATAAATCCTCTTCATTTCTAACCTTACTTGTTGCATGACGCAAAAAACAATTAACTGCATCTTCCTTATCCATTCCCTTACCATTATCGGTAACACGAATCATCTTAACTCCTGATTCAATTAATTCGACCTTAATATCTGTACTATCGGCATCTATACTATTTTCTACTAATTCTTTAACTACTGATGCACATCTTTCTACAACTTCACCTGCTGCAATTTTATTTGCAAGTATTGTATCCATTACTTTTATTACTGCCATATAAATCACCTTGTCTACTTAATTTTATCATATATTTTAATTAATAATCAATTCTATATGAATTTTTAACCTAAAATACCACATAAGTCAATCGAATGTGGTATTTTAGGTTTAAATTATTACTTTAATTGTTCTGTTTCATAAACCAATTTATCAAAATCAGATATATAACTCTTATCTTGAATGACTGCATATTTATCATATTTGCTATCTGCTTTTTTCATGGCTTTATCAAGATTTATTTTCCCTTTACCATTTAATACATCATACATGTTTTCGCTTGTCAATGAATCTTACATAAAAAACTAAAAAAATATTGTGATACTAGTCACAATATAATTTATTCATACTTACTATCTACACCTAAATAACTTTCTAAGCTAATCCAGTTACCATTATTATATAGTTTTTTAGCTAGCTCCTCACCCACATATCTAAAGTGCCATGCTTCATAATTGTATCCAGTTTCTCCTTCTTTATCTTTTGGAAATCTTAAGATAAATCCATATTCTATAGCATGTTCATTTACCCAAGCTCCAGTTGGAGTTTCTAGAAAATCTTTGTTAGTACCATTTAAATCAAAGCATAAACCACTTTGATGTTCAGAGTATCCTGCACGTGCAGAATAAGTATCTGCAGCATCCTTACCATCTCTTGCAGCATAGTTATTATATAAGTCTACTTGTACTTTATAAGAACGATATCCACTACTTATTTTTAGTTCATATCCTGCATCTTTAGCTGCCTCTTTCATACTAATAAACTTCTCCATAACCGTCTTATCAAGATAATCAGGTCCATATAAATAATCACTTGTAATCTCTTTATAAGGTTCACTTGGCTCGTAACTACTATCTAGTGGATAACTCTTATTTACAATCATCACACCATCTACATAATATGCTCCTTGATACTTTGTTAGATGCATATTAGTTTTTGTTTTACCTATTAACTCTTCGCCTTCTCTTAAATTATAATCTTCTTTCTTTTCTTTAGATACTTTCTTAGTCTCAGTTTTAGGTTTAGTATTAGCACTTGTAGTATTACTGTTTTTCTTCTTAGGTAGTGTGATTACTATAACTACTGCAATAATAATTATAATAAGTAAAAATAATACTAAAATAGGCCCTTTTTTAACTCTTCTTTTCTTCATAGACTACTCCACATTAAAGTCTTCTACAGTATTATTTTCAGTTACTAGTTTAGATACTTGTTCATCAATCTTCTTTAACTTCTCATCACATGATTTAACTAAACTCATAGCCTTAGTATATTTTTCAATGGAAGTATCTAAATCTACTTCTCCATTTTCAAGTTCATTAATAATACTTTCTAACTCTTTTATTTGTTCTTCAAACTTAACTTCTTTTTTCATTTAATTATCTCCTTTTACAATATCATTTACAGTAGCCTTAATACTACCATTATTTACTTTAATATTAATTATATCATTAATACTTACATCTTTAATATCTTTAATAAGTTTATTATCTTTATATGTAACACTAAATCCTCGCTTTAAACTAGAAAGTGGATTTAATAATTCTAACTTATTAATTAAATTATCTAAGTATACTTTTTTATCTTTATATAATATAGTTGGATTATTAATTATATGATTACTCTTTAATAGTTCCAATCTATGTTTAGCATTATTTAAATTATTAGTAATAGTCTTATTAAGTTTTTCTAATAATATATCTAAATTCTGCTTTCTTGCTTCAAACATAATCATTGGATTTTTTATAACAAATGAATTTTTAACCGATTCTAAATATAATTTTTGATAGTTTACTTTAGTATTAATAGCTTCATTTAGTCTAACTCGTAAATTATTCATATAATTAACTAAATCTGGCATATTAGGCACTGCCATTTCTGCTGCTCCAGTTGGAGTAGGCGCACGCATATCAGCAACAAAATCAGCTATTGTATAATCTATTTCATGACCTACCGCACTAATAGTAGGAATGGAACATGCAAATATTCTTCTAGCAAGTTCTTCTTCGTTAAAGTTCCACAAATCTTCAATAGAACCTCCACCACGTCCTATTATTAGTACATCTAGATTAAAACTTTCTGCTTTATCGATTGATGCAATTATACTTTTATATGCATTCTCACCCTGTACAAGAGATGGAAAGAGTAATACTTCACATATTGGATATCTTCTTTTAATAGTTGAGATAATATCCTTTACTGCTGCTCCTTCACGGGCTGTAATTACACCAATTCTCTCAGGATACTTATGTATTCGTTTTTTATGTTTAGGATCAAATAATCCTTCACGAGATAAATCTTGCTTTAACTTTTCATAAGCTAAATAAAGATTACCTATACCATCTTTTTCCATCTCACTAACATATATTTGATAACTACCTGTAGCCTCGTATACACTAATTCTACCTGTAACTAGTACTTTATCCCCATCATTAGGTCTGAAGTTTAACTTTCTAGCATTACCACTAAACATAATTGCATTTATCTTACTAGTTTCATCTTTAATAGAGAAATAGATATGTCCTGTTGAATGCATCTTTAAGTTAGATACTTCTCCTTTTAAGTAGACAGTAAACAAATTAGCATCATTATCTAGTTTATGTTTTAAATATCTATTAATAGCAGATACAGTTAAGTACTTATCCTGCATAATTATTCTTTCTCCATTTCTTCATGATATACTTTATCAAGACATGCATTAATCATGTTTTTTACCTTATCATCACTATATAGTTTAGCAAGATTAACTTCTTCATTGATTACTACAATAGGAGGAGTTTTAGTATAAAGCAGTTCATATATACCCATTAGTATTATTGCTTGATCAGTATTACCTAATCTATTTATTGTCCAACCACTTAAATACTTATTAGCTATATTTTTTAAATCTTCTTTATAGGTAGTAACTCCATATACTATCTCTTTTACAAACTCATTTTCGATATCATATACACTTTTAATTACTTCATCAACGTTATACTCTACTTTATTAGTTTCATATACATTAATCTGATATAGAATAGTCATTATTTTTACTCTAAGTTCACTTCTATTTAAACTCACATCACATCACCTATCTCATTTTAACACATACTAAAAAAAATATAAAGGACTCTCTTTATATTTAATCTATTTTTTAAACACACTTATTATTTTAGCTACTGTTCTTATAATACTAGTACTGTTACGCATCGCAATATTCTTACCAATTGCTTTACCTGTTATTGTAATTGTAGATAGTAGTCCCATTATTATTAGAGAAACCAAAAGAGTATTAGCATGTGATATTGATACTATACCTACTATAATAGCCGCACCAGTAGAACCTGTAATTACGCCACATACATCCCCTATTACATCGCAGAATATTGATGATACTTTATCTTTATTTTTAATAAGCATTAAAGCAGTTTTTGCCTCACGTATCTTCTTAGATGCCATTGCATTAAATGGCTCCTTACTAACTGTAGATATTGCAACTCCTACCATATCACAGATAATACCAATAAATACTATTAAAAGTGTTATTACAATACCGATTATAAGTGATACATTAGATATAACTGTTTCTGCAATAAATGTAAAAAACATTGCAAGTAAGAATGATAATAAAAATACTGTAAATATCCATTTATAATTTGTTTTCATAATTCCTCCTAAAATTACAAGAAAAAGGACTCTAAGTCCCCTGAATACTAACTGGCTATTAATAAGGTTAACTTTACGTCTTAGGTCAAGTTGGATTTCCCCAAATCATACTTACCGTTACCAGTAAGCGGTTCCCCTTTAAATGATAAGATATAGTGTTACCAGCTATACGACTTGATTACCACTTAGTACGTACTGTAATCCCAAATTAATGTCACTCTAGGAGTTTTCCTCACCAATCATTTATTATTAGTCTTTTTTGCAGTAAATGTTTCATAACCACAAGAATCTCTAGCTATAAGATTTTGTTTACGGCTAATCCCCAAGTACCACTCAAGGCAAGCTACACTATCCATAACTTTCGCCACAAATAGGTTTAATCCTAAGTCGTATCTAGTCCATCAGTTTTCACGTTTAGGCTAAACACAAAAATAGGTCTCCACGAATGGTGGGTCGGAATCGTATGCCATTACGAGCGCCCAACACTCTCATATCCAGCACTCACCCCAAACTGGGCGTAAGAAGCAAGCACCAGACGTTTCACAGATGTGCTAATGTACGGTTTTTTAATCCCGTCTTCATAATAAATGTAATTGACTAGAATAATGCGCCATCACGAGTAAGATTGTATCATATTTTTTAACTTGAGTCAAATTGGTGTTTTAGTATATTTTTTACCGTTTAATCGTTCATTTTTATTATATAAATACTATTATTCTAAAAACTTCTTTCTTGTTACAAAGTTAAATATCATGACAATAATTGTAGCAATTACTTTGGATATAAGATAATAAATATTAAGCTTATCAGTTAATATATACAGAATTATATTATTAATAATTAAACCTACTACACTAAATACAATGAATAGTATAAATTGTACATTTTTATTTTTATTATTATTAACGTCAAACATCCAAGTAATACTAGCTATATAATTATATGTAACTGATATTATAAATGATAATGTATTTGCAATTATTATATTAATATTTAAAAATTCTTTAAATATATAAAGACACACAAAGTCTATTATGGTAGCAATACCACCTACTACACTGAATCTAATTATTATATTTATTAGCTTGTTCATTTACAACCTCATTATTCATTAATTATTTTTTAGTTTATCAATAATTATGCAAAGTGCAATATATTTCAATTATTTTTAATCAAAAATATCATATCCTAAATTTAAATCTACCGTACCATTAATTCCATTGATATAACCGTTAGATGTGAATTGCCAATAATTGTATGACGTCAAATTATAAGCTGGTCTCATGTTATAAGCAGTAGAGAAATTATTAATAGTACTATTATCAGGCCAAATTGCAACCCAAATAGTATATTTATTAGCAAGAGATACGGCATCTAATTTATTAGTTAACCAATCAACGTTAGCATATATACCACAACTATATCCATAACTTTCAACACCTGCGCAAAACTTATCAGTAATTGTGTTTAATAATACATTATCGTCATACACCCCATGCCTTTTTTTCCAATTATCTGCATCCTCCATATCAAAGAATACTTTAGTTCCTAGATTAGGGTTTATTCCAGATAATAAATTTCTAGCATGCTCTATTTCAACTGTAGTATCTATATCAGAATTTAATGCATATGAATATAAGTACACACCATAAGGAATGTTATATTCTTCACAGCCACGAACATTATCTATGAAATTTGTATCATCTCTGCCGTCTTCACCACCGCCATAACCTAATCTTATAATAGCAAAATCGACTTCATTTGCAACTTCACCCCAATTAATCGTTCCATTATGACTAGAAACATCAATACCTTTATAGATTTTAGTATCAGTGTATGGTATTAATTGAAATTTTTGTGATATTGAATAACTTAAATTATTAATTACAACATTAGAACCACTATACACATCTAATGTATTCAAATCTATCGCATACTCCCCAGATTTAGAAACAAAAGTAACAAAACCATCCTCAGTATCTTTAATATACCATTTTTGACTATCGATATCATAGTATTTATATAATTGTAAACTATTACCAGAATTCAAATAACCTCCTGGAATATCTAAAGCTGTGCTACGATTAAGAGCGCTTGTAATACTATAAGAACCATCATCATTTCGTTCAATATACCATACTTGATTTAAATCATTTGTATTAGAAGCAACCTGAATATTAGTTCCATTAACCTTAGAACCATTAGTTAAATCTATCATTAGATCACTATTAATTGACGATGATATTTTATAATATCCCGTTTCTATTTCTTTATTAGAGTATGGTGGAATAACATTCTCTTCATTATTAATTTCAGTCTCCTCAAAACTAAATCTTGAATTATCATTCTCTTCATAAGACACTACAGCATTATTCTTATCAGATTCATTAATTTCACCTTCATAATTAACAGTCTTACCATTCAATTTTGAAGAAATAACATAACCACCATCAACATATTTTATATACCACAACTGATTATAAGAACCATTTCCACGATATAATTGTAAACTATTAATAGAACTTGCTAAATCAATAAAATATGAATCATTAAAAGTTGAAGAAATTGTATAATAACCATAACCTTGACTCTTCAAAAACCATTTCTGTCCATTAGAATTAGTATCAAATGATAAACTAATATTTGAATTATTAACAACATAATTATTATCAATAGAAATTATTTTAGAAGTATTAGAACTACTACCTATTTTATATATACCATCTTTAAGAGGAACTGAACTTACCTTCTCAAAAATAAAATTTTGACTAATATAATTTTTATTATAATCAATTTGAATATTTGTATTATTATCTCCAATATCTAATGCAAAATTACCCAATTTAGAAATAATTGTATAACTTCCATTACTATTTTTCTCTATCTTCCATAACTGTGAATCGGTTCCATTATACTCATATAATTGAACATTCGTTTTTGGCTCCCTGATACCCCAAGCTACATCTAAAACATATCTTGAATCCAATATATTAGAAATAAAGTAATATCCAGAATCTAGACGTTCTATGTGCCAAATCTGATTCCAATTATTATCATAAATATCAGTTTGAATATTAGAACTATTCATAAAAATATCATTATCAATACTTATTGCTCTAGATTTATTAGAAGATGTCTTAATGACATAATTACCATCTTCTAATAATACATCATCTTTTACTTTTACAAACTTAAAACCTTGCGCATTACTTCCATTTGGTGTATACACTTGTATGTTTGAACCATTACTAGCGTTTCCCCAGGCTACATCAAGTACTATATTACCTAGTTTAGATTTAATAACATAGTTTTCATTTCCTTGATCAATTATAGCCCATAACTGTGAGTCAGTTCCATTATACTCATACAACTGAACATTCGTTCCATCTTGTCTACTTCCCCAGGCTACATCAAGTACATATCTTGGATCATCTTTGCTTGCAATCGTATAATACCCATCAGATACATATTCAACATGCCAACTTTGATTAGCTGATTCTTTTAAATCATATATCTGAACATTAGTTCCATTTGCATAATTACCTGCTATATCAAGTGACTTATTATTATTTAAAAGTGA
>CAMVPJ010000042.1 GCA_947169395.1 uncultured Caryophanales bacterium | reverse complement strand
ATACAAATTATAACAAATTAAAGCATAACTGTAAATAGCAATCCCGACATTTTTTTAATATACAATAAAAAAAAATAAAGACTATCTCATCTTTATTTCTCTTATATAATAAGGATATATTACTTTAACTTTATTCATACAATCTTTTGCATCATTTAGTTTATTTACTTCATCACCTATATATTCACTTAAATATTTTCTTAAAAGTTCAATAAATATTACTACATCAGTACTTTTATCTTTATACATACTCTTTAATTCCCGATAACTATTAACAAATTCTTCAAAATAACCATCTATTAAAAAAATATATATCGTATAATTAAATCTTTCTTTATTCAAATCAAACAAACAACTTGGATCTATATCTCTGATAACATATTCATCACTATCTATTACATTAAACTTATTTTTATATAGAGTATTATACATTACATCATATGTAAGAACTCCATTTTCTGATATAGTTTCTATATCACTATAAACATTATTAATACAATTAATTAATTTATCCAAGCTAACTTTAAGTGGATCAACTTTAGTTAAATCCTTGCTATTAACATAAGGTTCGATATAACCAACTATTTCATTTTCTACTTTAATAACATCTTTAGGAAATATATATGTATTATTCTTTATATTACTAAATTGCATAATCTCACTATAACTATACTCTTTAACTTTATAATTATCTAAGAATTGATAAAATATTTTATAAACTGAACTATTATTTTTATCTAGAAAACAAATTCCTTGTGAGCCTCTACCAATTTCTTTTAAAACAAGTGTTTTTAATAATAAATCCCTTCTACTCTTAAACTCCATAAACCCCCACTTATATTATTTTAAAAATTTTACTAATTCTTTTGCTTTTACATAGTTTCCATGTTTTAATACATCAGTTGAATTAGTGTAATTATTAGAACCTATATATAACATTAAATTACATAATTCTAATCCATTAATCTTTTCATTAGATTTTAATTCTTTATTAAATAAAGCCTTTGTACCATTATCAATATAACTAAAATTAATAGGATTATGAATCATAATATCAAGTTTATTTGCATTCTTAATAATTAAATTTCCTCTTATTTTGAACATCTTTGCACTAAAATTCTCACTATTAAACTTATATCCACAATCATTTAAAGCACAAATTAAAGAACAAAAATCATGTACCTTTTTATTATAACCAGCACTTGCATGTGGATTAGTTCTTTCTAACATTGTTAATTCTAAATTAGTTAAAGAATCTATAATTAAAGGTATTTTATTATAATCTAATTTTAAAATAGCTTGTACTAATAATTTTAAACCTTCATAATCACTATAATGATGATTTCCAATTGCAAATACTAATCTATATGTATCAGGATCAACATCATTAATAATATCTAATCCATTATATTCATTTATTCTATTCATAAATCCCCCAATCAAAATACACCGAGAAGAAAAAAACTACATTTATTAATGTAATTTTACTTTGTAGCATATACACTAACTTGTTTTTTATCTCTACCTTTACGCTCAAATTTAACATATCCTGAAATCTTAGCATAAATAGTATCATCGCCACCAATTCCAACATTAACACCAGGATAAATTCTAGTTCCTCTTTGACGATAAATAATAGAACCACCTGTAACATACTCTCCATCAGCAGCTTTACATCCTAATCTTTTAGATTCTGAATCTCTACCATTCTTAGTAGATCCTTGTCCTTTTTTATGCGCAAATAATTGAATATTTAATTGCATTAACATCATATATGGCACCTCCTTATTTCTATATAGTTTTTATATTGTTTTTCTAATTCTTCTAATAAATTAATCATATTCATAATTAACTTATCAACTGTATCACCATGTTTTATTATATCAATATTTAAATATCCATCTAATTCTTTATATTTAATAGCACTAGAATCAATATTTATAATAGCATTTACAGTAGTAATACAAATACTAGATACTGATGCACAAACAATATCAGAACCACTCTCTTTATAACCAGAGTGTCCACTAATCTCGATATTATTTATTATATCAGTTTCTTTAATAACAACCTTAATCATTATTTAACCTTAATTGATTTAATCTCAACTTTAGTATATGGTTGACGGTGTCCTTGTTTCTTACGATACTTTTTCTTTTGTGTATACTTAAATATAGTAATCTTTTTTTGTTTACCATTCTTAAGTACAGTACCAGTAACACTCGCTCCATCTAAACAAGGTGTACCAATCTTATTATCTACCATTAATACTTGATCAAAAGTAACTGTATCTCCTTCATTTGCATCAAGTTTTTCAATGTAAATAACATCTCCTTCACTTACGTAGTATTGTTTTCCACCAGTAGAAATTACTGCTTTCATATTTAACCTCCTTCATAATCTAAGACTCGCTACTAAGGTAAAAACTTTAAAACCTGTTGTATGCGGTTGTAGGTTTGAGGCCTACACACTAGTAGATTTTAACACATTTAACATACCTTGTCAATTTGATTTCAAAAAAATTAGTTATTTTTTAACTAATTCTTGATAAATATTACCTTTTTCTATGTAATTTTTATATTTATTATAACTTGCAGCAGCAGGCGATAATAAACATATATAACCTTTTTTAGTTACTTCTTTTGCAGTTTTTACTGCATCTTCTAAAGTATCACACTTATATAATTTTTTATTAGTATTATTTAATTTATCATATATATAATAACCTGTATCAGGCATACATATTATATTAGATACACTACTAGTTTTTAAGTAATCAACTAGATTATCATAATCAATGCCTCTATCCATACCACCTAATATTAATGTATCTACCCTACCTAATGATTTAATTGCATTAATACATGCTTCTGGGATGGTCGCAATAGCATCATCATAATAAGTAATACCATTATAATCACCTACTAACTCTAATCTATGAGATAGTGGTTTAAAATTATTAATAGTATCTATTACTTTATCTAGTGGTAAATAATAAAGTTCTGATACAGCAAGAGCGAACATAATATTTTCTATATTTGCATCTCCAATTAGATTTCTTTTAGAAGTTATATCATATAACTTTTTATTTTTATAATATATAAAGTTATCTTTAATATGCATATTAGTATTATCCTTAAGACTAACACTAATCATATCTTGTTTATAAGTATTATTTATAATATATTCTTTTACATTATCATTATCATAAGCATATATACCTGTATCAATTTTATCTTGATACTTAAATATATTTAGTTTATTCTCATAATAGTGTTCAACACTACCAGCATGATCTAGGTGTTCTGGAAATAGGTTAAGAAGTATAGCTACATGTGGAGAACACTTAACAAACTCAAGTTGTAAAGCACTAATTTCAATTACTAATATAGAATCACTCTTAAACTCATCTATTTCATCAAATATAGGTTTACCAATATTACCAAGCAAATGAGCATCATACCCGCAGTTTTTAAACATTTCATATATAAGAGTAGTTGTTGTACTTTTACCTTTAGTACCAGTAATACCGATAATATTATTCCTATATACTTCCATTAATAATTCTAGTTGTGAAGTTATTTTATCTTTAAAACTAGTAATATCTATATCCTTAAGTATTACACCAGGTGCTTTTATAATGATATCGTAATCATTTAAATTATCTAGATAATTATCACTAATAACTACAACATTAGAATCATCTTTTATAAGTTCATCTTCGCTATAATCTTTTTGATCTAGTATGTATAAGATACAGTTACTATATTTACGTATAAACTTATAAGTACTTTTTCCTTCCATACCAAATCCAAGTATAGCTATCTTTTTACCATCTAATCTTTTAAATATTTCTTCCTGCATCTACCTAATTCCTCTCTTACTATATCCATAAATTTATCTTCAATATTATTTTCTTCATTAATTCCATATAATATATTCTTATCTTCATAAAGCGGATAATTCTCTTTATAATATTTTAGTAGATAAGGTAAATCTCCATCTAGTTTATTAATAAGCATACTTACTGCATATCTAGCTTCTTCAAAAGTCCCTACGCATTCAAATGGTTTTTTACTACTATATCCTACTAACTCAATAAAAGTATCAAGTAATTCTTTATCTTCGTATAAATCACTACCAAATATATTAACTAGCCTCTCTTTATATAAGAATGGACTTAATATTATATAGACAAATAAGCATTTCGCACATTTACCACACCATACCCAAGGTACACTTTTACTACCTACATTACAACTCTTAAATACCTTATGATACCGTTTATAATCTGCCATTAACATAGCTATTTGAAACTCGGTTAAACATCTAAGCAAACTAAAATACTTAATATCGATATTAAAATATTTTTTGGTGTATTCATTAAAATCACATTCAAACTCATATGTTTTAGAATATTGATGATTAATGTTAGTACCAAGAACTGTTGCTTGATTGGCACTAGATTCATTAGATAGTACAATATACTTTCTTCCAGTTAAATAAGCAGTAAAATAACTAATAAATGCAAGAAGACTAGAAAATGGTGTATGTCCATTTAAATATCCCTGCTTATTCAATTCTATTAATTTCTTATCTACATAAGTCTTACGTACAAATATCTTTTTATCATGATATCCTAATGCATCAATACATTCCTCATGTACACTTTTTGGATTTAGAGAAAAACAAGTATTCTCATCATATAAACTTCTTAAAAGTTCACATGCTACAATGGAATCTTTACCTCCACCAATAGTAATTAAATTACCTACTCCATCATAGTTATTATTAATATCTAACTTATCACCAGTACACTTAATATTAACAAAACTATCCTTATCTACTTCTATATTATTAATATAGAAGAACTCTCCTAATCCATTATAATATAACTTTTTAAACCAATTAATCTGTTCATCACTTAAGTATCCACACTTAATAATAATATTACGACTACATACACACTTCCAATAACTAAGTAACTCTACAAGTCCAATATGAAAAGCGAGATATTTAAGCATATTACTATCTATATTCTTATTTCTAATCTCACTCTTATCTATTTCAAGAGTAGTATTAAAATCCTCTAAATTCTCTATAATATAATGATAATCCACCTTTAATTTATTATCTTCATAATATACCTTATATGAATCATATATAAAAGTATCATACTTATTACTTAATTCTAAATACTTATCCATAATATACTTCCCTTCTTAATAGAATTATATCATAAATTAATAGATATATAAATATATGAAGAAAAGGTGTCTTTTATAACACCTAATCAAGATTATGAAGAGATAAATGATTTTGAAAGAACTATGACTGGACGGACAACACCATAGCGATTGTTACCACTGAAATCATAGAAAGAGTGAGATTTTAGATTACCATCATAATCTACACCCCAAACACTTGAAGGCGAATCATCCTTTAGACTCATTGTCCAATACCAATAATTACTATCGTATACCCATGTTGGTGTACTATCTGTTTTTACCCATCCTACATCCGATGGTGTTGGATTTTCTTCTATATAACCTAAATTTCCAAATTCATCATAAATTATTAATCTTGCTTCTACTGCATTTGGCGCTTGTGCTATCTTCCAAGCATCTACTGTTACTTTTATATATGAATCATTATATACACCACTACTTTCACCATATTGTATTTTACCATATCCATTTGCATCACCTATGCTTGCTCCTGTTCCTGCTGAATATGTTGTAATTTCACTCGAACTAAGTGGTTCTGCCTTTAATAATTTTACTGTTTCACTACTTGCATCACTATCTTCAATTACATAGTAATCAACATTATTATATCTTACTTCATCTCCTATTTCATATGCCTCATTTGTTGGTGTTACAGGTTCTGGATTTTCTTAACTACTGTTACTTCCATAAGAATAATCTACACTTCTACCAGCAACAGTACATCCTGCTAAGTATACTGATGAATCTGAGTTTAACTGTGTAGTTGTGCATACTACTTCATTACCAGAATATTCTATTGTTAAATCTGATATTTGTGTTGGGAAGCGTCCTGTATCAAGTAGATATCCTGCTATAGCTAGTTCAATACTCCTGCCATATGCATCAATACTCCTCTTATCTGCTGATATTCTTGCCTTTCTAATTATAGACATAACTAATGGTGTAACAATTAAAGCTATTATTGCCATTATTACTAATACTGCTATTAACTCTATAAGCGTAAAAGCTTTTTTATTTTGTTTCATATTTTACCTTCTTTCTTAAATACCATGGTTATATTTTTAGTGTATACCATGACCCACTTTTTATACATTCATATCTGCTATCTTACATCACCTTACCTTCTGATACTATCATACAAAAAAAGTCAACTCTCAAAATTGACTTTTATCACTTTTTTGTAACTGTTTAAATCTACTATTGAAATACCACAATTATTTTTCTTTAGTCGAATCAGAAGGTAGAGTAGAAATTTCGGGAACACCATCACCTGCAATTCCGTGTAAGAGTGCTGCAAGCTCTGCTAAAATTATTTCTCGACGATGTTCTTCTGTTAATCCGGCATTAAAACCTCCATGGAAATAAGATAATATTCCCAATCTTGAATAACATGCATCCTTCAATACTTTATCTGATAATGGAAATTTATTCTTATCAATAGAATGTTCTATTAGTTTAACACGATATAACGCATCCCATAATGAATCAAAAGATGAATTTAGTAGCTTGAATTTTATTCGAGACAATATATTACCTATTTTATCTTTATCAACAACCCTAGAAGCTCTACATTCAGTAATATATTTATCTAAATCTCTAATCTCCTCAGTCATAAAATCATTTTTATACATACTACTTATCTCTTTACAAGCATCTAAAATCAACTTTAAACAATCCGCTATTATAAAAGGCGGGGCTTGATATTTAAATAAATCATTCAGCCTTTTTAACCGTCCCATTAATATCGAAATTGTTAATCGATTATTATAATATTCCAAGTTACTGCGCTCTTTTATTTTAATAGCTTCTTGCAACGGCCTTGCAAAATGAGAATAATTTTTTAAGGTTTCTTGATAATCATAGGTACCATCAGTTCTATTAATTCTACCCCAAGTCGGATCAATTTCATATAACCCATTAGCATTATATTTAGGATCACTTAAATATACCAAACAAGACATATGCCCACTTGAGTTTTCACATTTAGGTATATATGATAGGATCTGAATAAATACCAAATAAATCTAAAATTGCAGAATATAAATTAGCAAACCCAGCACATACAATTTCATCACTTTTAAAGACTTTTATTATACTTCGTGAATTAGATTGATTTTCAATCATATTAGCAATCTTATCTTTATCTACATCTTTGATTGATATTTTGGGACTTTCTTTATATGGTCTTTCTCTAAGTAAATCATATACAAAAATACATATTTCAAAAGGTGACATATTATATCTAGAAACAAGTCTTTTTATATTATTTAAATAATTTAATAGTTCATTTAGTTCACTTTTAGTACATGTATCAGCAAAATTATACCTTGTAATTATATTAACATTATCACTTATATCTATACTATTAATCAAACTTGATACCTCATTAATATTTAGTGATGAAAGATCAATAGTTTTTACATTATCCTTTAATAATAAAACTATTTGTACTATATCCTTATAGGAATTTTTATCACAAAATTCTACACTTAAAAAATAATTATTATTATTGATTTGTTCGAGAATGTCTTCTACTTTTTTGCTACTATCATTATATAAATTGGTAGATTATTCATTTAGTTCATCACTATCATCAAATAAATCCATAAATTCATCATCTGATTCATTACTAAATTCCAAGTAAGAATAAACACTTTCAAGAAAGTTTTGTTTTATATCTTTCTTAGCAAAAAATGAAGAAGCATCATTAATAAATTTTTTTAAAGAATCTAGTGAATCTACTTGAACATATACTTTATTATCATAATAAAAACAGTAGTTTTTATCAGCTACTAGAACTACAATTTCAATTTTTTCCACAACAACCACCTCTTTAATTATATAGCAAAATTTATTAAAATACTATAATTTTACATAACAATGATTTATTTTTCGACAGTTTATAATTAAAAATTTATATTATTGTTTAAAAAAAGTGAATATCGACTATTGCTATAAGCGTATATTCATATTTTTTATCATTATATTCAATATATTTTCTAAACTTGGTCGATTATAAATCAAAAAAACGCATAATTTCTCATGCGTTTATCATAACTTTATAATAAAGATTTCGATAATACTATAACAGGACGAACAACAGTCTCTTCACCGTCCATATGATGACCATTAACATCTTTTCCAGTTAAACCACCATCATAACCCACAGCCCAAATATTATCAGTAGAATCAAATGCAGGAGTAATTAGCCAATATGAATAATTATTATTATACATCCAATCATATTTTGGAACTGAAGCATCAAAACAATTTCCTGTACATACTTGTTGAATTTCTGTATTAACAGCATATTCATCATAAGTCATCAATCTTGCTTCAGTTGCTGCTGGAGCCTCCGCATTCTTCCATGCATCCACAACATACTTTATTTCCGAATTAGCATAAGCATTTGTGCAATCTGTCTCAACCCAACTTTGAGAATTTTGTATAAATCCACATGTTGAAGATGAGTAAAATACCATCCCCCCATATCCGTTAATATCATTTGCTGTTTCAGAATTAACAAACTCCGGATTTATATACATATTTACATGATTATTTGCTGTACCTACTCCTCCATATAAATTTACTTCTGCAACATCTAGTGGTTCTGCTTTTAATAGTTTTACCGTTGATTCACTTGTAGCACTATCTTCTATTACATAGTAATCTACTCCATTATATGTTACTTCAGCACCTACCCTATAATCATAATTTACAACCTCTTCACTTCCATAAGAATAATCTACACTTCTACCATTTACTGTACATCCTGCTAAGTAAACTGATGAATCTGAGTTTAACTGAGTAGTCGAGCATACTACTTCATTACCAGAATATTCTATTGTTAAATCTGATATCTGTGTTGGGAAACGTCCCGTATCTAACAAATACCCTGCTATAGCTAGTTCAATAGATCTTCCATATGCATCAATGCTTCTCTTATCTGATGCTATTCTTGCCTTTCTAATTATAGACATAACTAGAGGTGTAACAATTAGAGCTATTATTGCCATTATTACTAATACTGCAATTAACTCTATAAGTGTAAAAGGAGGCTGCTGAAAAAGTTACATTAAGATTGTTGTAAACCAAAGACAGCAGTCTTT
>CAMVPJ010000041.1 GCA_947169395.1 uncultured Caryophanales bacterium | reverse complement strand
TTAATTCGTCTTCTTTATTATCTATTGTATCCCACTTATTTACAACAAGTACAACTGGTTTATTTGCATCAAGTGCATATCCTGCAATATGTTTATCATGTTCTACTATTCCTTCCACTGCATCTATTACAATAACACATACATCAGATCTATCTATTGCTTTCATACTACGAAGTAAGCTATACTTTTCAATATTTTCATATACCCTACCTTTTTTACGCATACCTGCAGTATCTATTACAGTAAACTCTTTTCCATGATATTTAAACTTTGTATCAACCGCATCACGAGTAGTACCTGCAATATTTGATACAATTGCTCTATCTTCATTAAGAATTGCATTTACTAAACTACTTTTACCTACATTAGGTCTACCTATTATAGAAAACTTAATAGAATCATCTGCTTCAGATTCGTATTTAGGTATCATTGATGTAATAGCATCAAGTAGTTCATATATTCCATCTCCCTGTTCTCCACTAACACTCAAGTATTCAGAAAAACCTAAAGAATAAAAATCATATTCATTATCTTTAAACTTTTTACTATCACATTTATTAATAACTACAATTACACGACTTGCAATCTTTTTAAGCATGTCACGTACTACGTAATCATCGGAAGTTAACCCTTCTTTACCATCTACAACAAACAAAACGATATCAGCCTCATCTATTGCAAGAGAAGCTTGTACTTTTATCTCACTATTAAAGTTATCATTTTCTTTTTCAATACCACCTGTATCTATTAAATGAAACTCAGTCTCATTAGTCTTAACTATACCATATATTCTATCTCTAGTAACTCCTGGTGTATCTTCTATTATTGATACTTTCTTACCAATTAATTTATTAAATATTGTACTTTTACCTACATTGGGTCTACCTACAAGTGCGACAACTGGTCTTTTCATAAACATCACCGAGGTTATTATACATTATTTTAAAGAAAAAAGAAAGTTCAAACATTTCTCTTACAACAATTCTTCTTTAGTAATAATAAATAACTTATTATGGGTATAAAAAGCATAGAATACTTCTTCTAATTCTATTTGTTTTTTGCTTATTATATTTTTAAGCCATGGATAATCTTTATTAATATCTGCAAGTACTTTATAGTCTATTACTCCATCAAGTATAAGTGGTAGTGGATAATCTTCATCCTCACTAAATACAGATAAGCTTCCATTATTTTCTAAGACTGCATATTTAACTTTCTCTATACTCTTTACTCCTTGTAATCTTAATTGTGTAACTAAATCATCTAAGCTATATCTTAAATGAGACATCTCTTTAAAATTAAGTTTACCATTTTTAATTATTATTGTAGGTTTACCATCTATTAAATCTCTAATTTTTTCATTTTTTAATGTAATATAACTTATACCTATTTGAGTGAGTGTTAGAATTGTAATAGGAATAATTGATAAGAATATACTTTTTTCTGCTTCTATCGCAATAGCAACTAGTTCTGCTATTAATATTGATACAATAAGATCTATTATACTTAATTGTCCTACTTCTTTTTTTCCCATGATTCTATATACTAATATTATAAAGAAATACATAAATAGAGTTCTAAGTACTATAGATATATACATAATATCACCTAATATATAATGATTAAGTAATAAAAAAATATACAACTACATAATATTTTATAGGTGATTTAATGAGATATTTAAAGAATTTAGGAAGAACTTTACTTTATATGTTGGTAATTGTTTTAATATTTACTCTAATAATTACACTATTAAGTTATTTTAATATACTAGGAGATAATATAACTAAAATAATGAAATTTATTATACCTACTATAAGTACATTTATAGGTGGTATTATGATGGGAAAAAGAGCTAATAAAAAAGGTATTATTGAAGGTGCAAGACTAGCATTCATAATAGTATCTATACTCATGTTATCAAGTGTAATACTAAGTAATTTTAAGCCACAAAGTTTAATATATTATTTAATTATTACGATAACTACTATATTTGGTTCGTTAATTGGTGTTAATAAGAAAAATACAAACTAAAAGAAAAACTAGTAATAACTAATTTTTCTTTATTTTATATTCTAGTTAATCCATTTTCTTGCCTATCTTATTCATAGTACAATCTACTACTTCACATGCTTTATCCTTCATAGCATCACCATATTTTTGATAAGCTAATACACCTATTGCACCTAATCCAATAAGCATGGCACTTTTAGTCCATTTCAACAATATCACCTCGACTAGAATAATTTGTATATATTAACTATATACATCTATATTATCTCTCATATTTTTTATTTTATGCATTTTATTTATTAAATCTGTTTTTCTTATATGTTCTCTTGTATTTTCGACACTATAAATAAATGCACTAGTCTCTCCTATTAAGATTAGTTTTCTTTTTGCTCTAGTAATTCCTGTATAAATTATTTTTCTATAAAGCATTCTTTTATAACTATTACAAATTGGCATTATAACAAGATCAAACTCACTACCTTGAGACTTATGAATACTCATAATAAATCCATGACGGATATTAATGAGTGCGGATGTATCATATCTTACTATATTGCCATCAAAATCTATTACAATCTCTCTTTTACCACTTTCAGTTTCGTTAGCATCTTCAATTGCAATAATAATCCCTATATCACCATTAAATACATTTGAATCAGGAATATTTACAAGTTGTAATACTTTATCTCCTACACGATAAACTATATCTCCATAACTAATTTCTTTTTTATCACTACTTCTTGGATTAAAAACATTTTGTAAAACTTTATTTAAATTATCAATTCCATTTATTCCTGCATACATTGGAGCCATAACTTGAATACGTTTATAATTATAACCTTTATTAATAGCTAGTTTACATGCATCAATTAATCTTGGAATAATTAAGTCATCACTACATTTTAAGAATATATAATCATCTTTCTTTTCTAAAAAATTAGATAACTGATTATCTTTTATTTCTCGAGCAAGTACTGGTATATAACTAGTATCTTTTTGGCGATATAAATAATTTAAGTGAACTGTATCAACTATATTTGAATTAATTAAATCACGAAGTACATTACCAGCTCTAACACTAGGTAACTGATTAAAATCTCCAACTATTACTAATTTTATATTACTTCTTAAGGCTTGTAATAAATTATAAAATAAATCATTATCAATCATACTAGCTTCATCAATGACAAAAAATCTATGAAAATCTTTATTGAATTCATTCACACCAAATGTATTATTTTCCTTATCCCACTTTAAAAAACTATGAATTGTTTTAGCTCTAAAATTAGTAGATTCCATCATTCTTTTAGCAGCTCTACCTGTTGGAGCAAGTAACATTACACGTTCCATTAAAACTTCATCATCTAATTTATATATTTTTCTATATACATCAAGTATTGCTTTTATTATGGTAGTTTTTCCTACTCCAGGACCACCTGTTATTATTGTTACATGGTTATTAATAGCCTTATTGATAGCCTCTTTTTGTATATCATTATATGTAATACTATTTTTCTTTTCTAACTCTTTAATAAATTTATCAATTTTTACAAAATTATTAGGTTTTCTTAAAGATAAATCAGTAATTATTGATGCAATATATTCTTCTGCACTATACATTTCTGATAGAAAGTATTTATCATCCTCTCTAACAATCCTTAGGTCAGAAACTAAACTCTCTATACAATCATCAAATAAATCATCTTCAATATTAATATGGTTATATTTATTTACTTTATCCTTAATTTCATCATAATTTAAATATGTATCACCGTTTTCAAAACTAAGTTCACTCATACAATACAGAATACATGCTTCAAGCCTTCTAGAATCAGTAATATCTATATCAAAACTATCTCTTATCTCATCAATTTTAGGAAAAGTTATATTTTTAACTACATTAATCATACTATAAGGATTATGTTCTAAAGTTTTTAAAGTGTTTTCTTTATATACTTTGTAAATTTCAGATGCATCATTTATATTAAATCCACAATTAGTAAGTTCAACAATTGATCTTCTACTATCCTCATTTTCTTTTAAAGTATTATAAATAAGTGCTTTTTTCTTCATGCTTAATTTAGGAATTTTATCAAGTATATTTTTATCTTCAACAATTAAATCAAGCGCATCCTCACCTAATGTATTTACTATTAATCTAGCTGTATTCTTTCCAATACCACCAAATATACCACTAGAAAGGTAAGCAATTACACCGTCTTTTCCTTCAGGTTTAACTACTTCATAACTAGAAACATCAAATTGAAAACCATACTTAGGATGATCTACATAATCACCATAAAACTTGTATAATTCTCCCCTATTTAATGCTTCAAAGTTTCCTTTAAAAGTAATAGTTCTATTAACATATATTCGCATCTCATCTATATTTGTTTCTTCTACTTTAAAAAGACCTATTACAAATAAACCTTTCTCAAATATACTACTTCTATAACTACCTTTAATATAATCACTATTCATATAACCACCACAGATACAAGTATAACAAAAAAAGGTATTATTGTCTATTACCTTTTTTATCTCTTTTGTTTATTATATTTAATACAATTGATAAGCCAATTATAACAAAACCCGATAATGCAATCATAATACCTTTTGATAGTTTTGTATCAGGAACATCAACAATAATATTTTTATTCTCAGGAATATCTTCATCTGGTTCATCAATTTCATCTATAGGTGGCAAAGGATTCTTTTTTAAAGTTATGACTGGACACACAAAACGGTTTGTTAAATAAACTTGACTAACTTTAATTTCACCTGTTCCATCAGCTGAAACAGCAGAATTAGCATCACCATATGACATGTTTATCCAACAATATGATAAATCAATTTTATTAGCTTTTTTAGGTTTTAATGTTCCTGGAGATGATGTAGTACTTCCCTCTGAAATCTCCCCGTCATAATAAAGCGTATCTTTTAAATCTGATAGTGTTAATAGTCCAATTTTTAAATCTAAATCTTTTAAATTTGAACTGTCTACATCAATAAAGCTACTTGCCCAAGCATCTACTATATATTTTATATCAGACTCTTCATAAGCATTTTTACAACCTATATCATTATCCTCATAACATGTATCACTTCTATAATATGCAACTCCACCATAACCATTAATGTTATTAGGTATTCCTCTAGAATCTCCTTGATTATTAATGTGCTCAGTCCCATATCTATTAACCTCATCTACAGTAAGAGGTTCTGCCTTTAGAAGTCCAATTCTAGTATTGTCTTCTGCATTATTATTTAGAACATAGAATCTAGTTCCTTTATAATTAACTATATCGCCAGTTTTATATTTATTGTTAGATAAATCTTCAATATTACTATCATCTATCTTATATTCTTTAGCAACACCATTATTTCTTTCTAACTCAGATTTTTCCATTGTTACTACTGGTCTAATAATATTGTGGTTATAAACTGCACTTTTACCTAAAGGGCTTAAATGCATATATAATCCATCATCAAGTGGACTCTTAGACCAAAAACTATTTGAATAATCTGGTAAATTATGATCATAAAGCCACTCAGGTGTATCACTAGATACTTCTGTGACAAGTTCATAGGATGGATTCATAACCTGTTCAAATGTATAATACTTGTTTATTTCATCAATATCAAAGATTCTAGCGTAATAACCAGATTGATCTTTTACCAAATATTGCTCTCCAATTTCTCTTTTGGCCCAAGCATCTACAACATATTTTACATCTGACTTATCATAATCAGATATACAACCATCATAAACTTTAGTTATGTTGCTACATTTTTTTCTACTATAATAACTAATAGATCCATATCCTTCATCACTAACAAAAGCTTTTTTTTCATAAAGATGTTCAATAGTTTTTCCTGGAGTATATGAAGCTGATTTAAATCTACTATACATATTAATATGTCCCCTACCATAATAATCTACTTCACTTACAGTAAGAGGATCTGCTTTTAACATTGTAACACTATTACCATTATTCTCTAAAACATTAAACTTAATATTATTATATGTTACCTCATCTCCATAATTAAAGGCATTAACATAATCCATAAATAATACAAATGTAACAATAATTAATAAATTTTTAATTTTTCTCATATTTCCTCCATAAACAAAAACCAAACAGAATACAACAAGCATCTTCTCGTTAATCATCTGTTCGATTTACAGAAATCATACAATAATTATATATTATTTCAAATATGATATTAAAGATTACTTATTATATTATACAGTTTTTTCTTCTGGATTATAATCCAAAGTATTCTGCTTTATCATATTTTCAATAAAATCTTCTATATCAAGTTCAGAAATATAAGCATAGTCTCCAACAACTTTCTCCCTTAATTTACTTCTGTTTTGACAGAAAAACTTAAATAATTCCTTATCATTCCATTTATCTTGCGGATACATTTGACGAAATTCTTCATACATCAACTCAAGAACTTCATTTTTATTAACTTCTAGGCCAATTAATTTGTCAAGATTTCCATTATTGATGCGTTTCAAATACTCAACAAAAGTTAAATAAATTGATTTATTTATATTTATGAATTTAATATAATCCTGATAATAAACTGATCTAGTTGATGCCAATTTTTCTGATAAATACATATTTTCTTGATCTTTATTAAATTCATTTTCAGGACTCACGACAGTTGGCGCAACAATATCTTCATTGTTTGGAATAACTTGTTCTGGAGCAGATTTCGAAACAAAATTGTTAGGGGTCACTTGCTCTGGAACAGACGTAAGTTTTTTATCACCTAAATAAATCCCATGCGCTGCTAAATAATTAGGATTAATTTCTGGATGATTTTCCATATATTTTTCTATTTCTCTAATAGCTTTATTTTTTAATTCATTTAATTCAAAAAGTTCTTTCTGATTATTTGTATAACCAAGCTTATCAATCATATAATCAAGTCGTTTTATTTCTCGTATTAAATCATCCAAGCCACCTATTTCGTTCCCTTTTTTCGCTAAGGCTAATGAATCATAGAAATTTTCTGCCTTAGTATAGATATCTTGTAACTTCTTCATTTGCTCATTTCTAAATTCAACCGTAATTTGATATATTTCAGTTTTAGCAAATTCAGTATTTTTAAATGCTTCTAATACAATATTTAAACCAGCTACGTCTCTAGATAATGATACTACATCGTTGTACATTTCGGTTATTTTTTCTAAATCACCATAATCTATATTATGTGCTAAAGACTTTTTTCTAACATTTGCTATCCTTTCTAGTCTTGATATAGCATCCTTTCCCTCATCAGTAATATTAAACTCATTATTTGCAGCATCTTGTAATTTCTTTGCTTCAACTTGCAGACTGTTTGCTCCGCTATTACGAGCACCTTCCGCATAAGAGACACTATACTCTGGTACTTTTTCATCAAAAAATGACTTCATTAATGACTCTATGTTATAAGATGCTTTTTCTACAAAATTTTTAATACTAGTTATTTCAGTATGATCATTAAGATTAAGGCTAGAAATATCTAATTGAAATTTCTTATTTGCACTCTTTAAAAGATTATAAACTTCTTTAGAAATTTTTCTTACATCTTTTTGATAAGTTAATCCACTCTTTCTAAGCTTTTTGCCTATCCTTGCTTTTAAATCTTCACGAATTGATTTTTTATTGTCTGAATTAGCATATACAAATCGTTCTAATGCTTCTTCAAATGATTTTTGTAATGCATATTCCTTCGATATTTCTTCCATTTTATGAGCCAGGATATTTAAACTATTTACTGTTTGTTGGAAAGCTTCTAATATTTTTCTATTTGCTTTAATTTGCTTATCTAATTTCTCAAGCTCTTTTTGGTCATTTCTAGTTAATGTTCTAGTTTTTTCATCATTAGTCTTATCAGGATTTATTCTATTAATTCTTTCTTGTAAATCTTCTATTTTCTTTAAATACAGATTTTCATTTATTGCACTTAATACTTCCTCACTGTTTAAATCTTTTATACTTCTTTCTTTATTGTCCATCGTTAACCCTCCTTAATTATATCTTGCATAAGCGTCATAACATAATCTATTTCATCATCGTTTTCAACTGTTTTTAAATAGTGTTTTCCATTATATTCTTCTATAATTCCAACATTAATATTAACTGTATCATTAATTTGTTCATCTAAAGTGTATATAACATATTTTTTTTCATCCATTTTTGATGGAATTTGAGCTATAATTTCTATTTTAGCAACTTCTTCATTATCACTATATACACTAATCATTTCTCTTTCTTCTAATTCCATTTTTTTCTCCTTCTAAATTTTAAATTACAACTTAATATCAAAAAGAATCAAATCTATAAATTCTTTTTACTTTTATCTTTTTTATTTTTAGTAATCATATAAATTACATAGATAATTACACATACCACTATTACAGCAATACTAATAAACATTATTATAAAGTCTACTGTATAAGGATTTTTAACTGTATCATTTGCAGTATTATTAATTATACTATTATTAGAATTGCTATTATTATTTATAGCATTTCCATTACTAGCAGGTCGATTAGGTTTAACATCATCTGATTTAGCTATTATAATAGGTCTAATAGATGCAATATCATAAGGATATGTTACATTAAATGTACTTGATCCTTTATATACATTACCATTATCATCTATAGCCCAATAATCAATGCCTAGTTCAAATAAACTATTTGGAGTACTTGATGTTTTACCATAGGTATTGTTGCCTATTAATGCATAACCATAATTAGTTAAGTATTCTGCTGTCATGATTGAAGCAGTTGCATCACTATTAACATTATCTTTAGCCCAAGCATCAATTATTACTTTTACATTAGATGATGCATAATCGGTCTTACATCCTTCTGTATTAGATACATTACAAGTATCAGATGAGTAGTAAGCAACCATACCAAAACCATTTACATTTGCAACTGGAATATTTCCTGCATACTTAATTGTATCTTCATATGATAATGGTTTTTCACTAACTAACGCAACATAACCTGCAGTAACACTAATATTAGGAAGTCTATAATATGATAATCCATTATAAGTTACTGTACCTAGTGTAGGACTTGCTTGATTACTAGTACTTACATTATTTCCAGTAGAACCAGTATTACCACTTACACTACCATTACCAGATGAATTATTAATAACCTCAGTTACATCTTTATATAGTGTAAACATATAATTACCAGTATCCCTACCTACTTGATAATAACCACTACTAAACTTAGAATCTTTAACAAGTTTACCATTTACCGCACACTTATCTAAGAAAATGCTACCATCATAATTAACAACATTAACCGCACATTCTACCCTAGATCCTCTATATTCAATTGTTATATCATTAAAACTAGTTGGAAACTCAGTATCATCAAGCATGTATGTCGCAACCGCATATTCTACACTTCTTGCATAAGCATCTATACTTCTTTTATTCGCACTATCTTTCGCTTTCCTTATAATATTCATAACTAGTGGCGTTACTATAAGAGTTATAACAGCCAAAATAACTAATACCGCAATTACCTCTATTAAGGTAAATCCTCTTTTCTTTTTCATATCTCCTCCTACCTTTCATATAAAGTATAACATGATTTATTTAAAATGACAATTAGGAAAAGAAAAAAATTCAAAAATATATGATTATTCTATGATAATGTCTTAAGTGTTATTCCAGGAAAATGTCTCAAA
>CAMVPJ010000040.1 GCA_947169395.1 uncultured Caryophanales bacterium | reverse complement strand
ATAGTAAAATATAAAAAAACTAGAGAAAATCTAGCTAAAACAGATGTTGTGACCAGTAAACTGTCAAAGATGGGAATATAACAATGAAGTGCTTGATACGTATAAAGTATACTTGGATAAAGATATCAAGTACTATAATTATTACTTATTATTAATACCTATTATAATCATTATATTTATTATTTGGATTAAGATAAAACTAAAAAAGAGTAAAAGAAGATTTAAAAGATTAAGAAAACGTAAAAGATGATTTTGACATAATAAAAATAATAGTATATAATAAAGCCCAAGTTGGTGATATTATGTTTCATTTAGTTATTGCACGTGGTAAAAAGTGTGAGCAATATAAAATAATTAAGTCAGGTACTTATGATGAATTATCAAAGTATACTACTAAGTTTTATAACTCCAATGATATTAGAGATGATAACAAAGGAGTAGTTAATGATTTTTATAATACATATGGTTATAATGGTGATGTTGTAATTATGGATGATGAACTTAATAATCAAAGGTTTAGAGTATTATATAAAAATGATGTTAAGATAGCAAAAGAGCTTGTTAAATCTCAGAATTTAATGAAGTATTTAGTTGGATATAATATGATGTTAGTTCCACCTTATGATTATAAAGCTATAATGTATTATAATAATAAAGATTACTTAAAACATATGAAGAATTTCTTAAAAAGAAAAAAAGAATATTATAATGTAATTAGAATGATTATTAGAGGTTATGAAAAGTATCAGAAAAAACATAAAGAATTGCCTAGTTTACATTGTTTAGAAAAAGAACTTATGAATAGTAAGAATAACAATAGTAATAACTGTAATAATGAAGATTTTATTACTTATGATTTGAACTCTGATATTAGAAATGAAGATTTTTATAATACTGTATCTGATACATTTAATAATGGTAGTTTTGAAGAAGTATTTAATGAATATTCAATAGATGATTTAGTTTATTATGATGACTTTAAAAAGTTAGTTAAAAGTGGTTATTAGAAATCACTTTTTATTTACAAATAATCTATTATTTGATATAATTCTTGTTAGTTAAAGGAGGAATTTTATGACAACAGTTGATTTAGCAAATTTAATATTTCCAAATATTGATAAGACTATTGAAGATATAGAGAGTATGTATCCTAAAAGGATCGTTAGCGGTGAGGTTACTCGTTTTGCTCCTTCTCCAACAGGATTTATGCATATAGGGAATTTTAATGCTGCTGTAATAGATTATATGATAGCTAAAAATACCAATGGTATATTCTATTTAAGAAATGAAGATACAGATAAGGCACGTGAAAAAGAAGATGCTGTTAAAGTTATAATGGATATATTAAGATATTATAATATTGTTCCAGATGAATATGAATATAACGATGAAGTAGTAGGTAATTATGGACCTTACATTCAAAGCAAGCGTAAAGAGATATATCATGTGTTTATTAAACATTTAATTAGTATAGGAAGAGCTTATCCATGCTTTTGTACTCCAGATGAACTATCAAGTTTAAGAGAAAAACAAGAAGGAATGAAAGTTAGAACTGGATATTATGGTAGATTTAGTAAATGTCGTAAGATTAGTGTAGATGATGCTTATAATCGTATTAAAAATGGTGAAAAGTTTGTTATACGTTTTAAATCTAAAGGAGATTTTGAAAATAAGATTTGGTATGATGATCTAGCTAAAGGAAGACTACATTTAAGTGAAAATGATATTGATGATGTTATTATGAAAAGTGATAATATGCTTCCAACTTATCATTTTGCGCATGTAGTAGATGATCACTTGATGCATACAACAATAGTTGTTCGTGGTGAGGAGTGGTTACCTAGTGTAACTAAACATTTAGAGATGTTTTCTGCTTTTGGTTTTGAAGCTCCTAAGTATATTCATACTCCATTAATTCAAAAAAAAGAAGATGGTAAACTTCGTAAGATTAGTAAAAGAAAAGATCCAGAAGCTAATATGGAGTACTTTAAAGAGAAAGGTTATCCTAAAAATGCAGTAGTTGAATCATTACTTACTATAATTAATTCTAATTACGAACAGTGGCGAGATAATAATCCTGACTTACCATTTACTGAGTTTAAATTTGATCCTAAAAAGATGAGTTCATCAGGTGCATTATATGATTTAATGAAACTAGAAGATATTTCTAAAAATATAGTATCGCGTATGAATAAAGATGAATTATATAAGGAATCTTATGCTTGGGCATGTACTTATGATAATAAGTTAAAAGAATTAATAGATAGTGATGTAGATTATTATAAGAGTATTATTAATATTGAGCGTGAGCAAGAAAAACCTCGTAAAGATATTGCAAAATATTCAGATATTTATGATTTAATATATTATATGTATGATAACTTATTTAATCCTGATTATGAGTGGATGAAGATTACTGATAAGAGTGAGATTAAAAATATTATTAATACTTATATTAATGATTACTATGATATCAATGATGATAAAGATACATGGTTTAATAAGATTAAAGAGTTAGCTGAGTCTTTAGGATATGCAGCTAACATGAAAGATTATAAGAAAAATCCTGATAACTATAAAGGAAATGTAGCTGATATTGCAACTGTTATTCGTGTAGCTCTAACTGGCAAGAAGAATACTCCAGATTTATACGAAATACTTAAAATATTTGGTGTTGATAGAATTAAAAGTAGATTTGAGAATATTTAATCTACTTTTTCTTTTAAATAAATTGACATACGTATTTATGTATGTAATAATTATATACATAAGCAGGTGGTATTTATGCGGGATAATATAATTATGCATATTGATGTAAATAATGCATTTCTTTCATGGACAGCAGTATATTTATTAAAATGTGGTTATAAAGAAGATATTAGATATCAAGAAGCAGTTATTGGTGGGGATGAATCTGCTCGCCATGGCATAGTGCTTGCTAAAAGTATGGTAGCTAAATCAAGAGGAGTTAAAACTGCCGAAACATTAATGAGTGCTAAAAGAAAATGTAATGACTTACATATTTATCCACCATACTATAAACTATATAAATATAATTCAGATAAGTTATTTGAACTAATTAGTAGTTATATACCTGATATAGAAATACTATCAATTGATGAATGCTTTGCTGATTATGGTAAAGTTAAAAACTTATATGGAGATGAGATAAAATTTGCATATAAGTTAAAAAAAGAAATAAAAGAAAAACTAGGTTTTACTGTGAATATTGGGATTGCTAATAATAAGTTATGTGCGAAGATGGCATCAGACTTTATTAAACCAGATAGAGTACATACACTATATAGTAATGAAGTAGAATCTAAAATGTATCCACTTCCTATTGAAAAATTATTTGGAGTAGGTAAGAAGACTGCTATTAAACTTAGAAGTATTAATATTAATACTATAGGTGATTTAGCTAATACTGATATAGAATACTTATCTAAATACTTTAAGAATCAAGCAACTAAACTAATTAATAGTGCGAAAGGTATAAGTGACTCTATAATTACACTAAAAAATAGAGATGTATCTATTAGTAATTCAGTAACACTATCACACAATCTAAATCATATTGAGGATATATATGAAGTATTAGAAAAACTGTGTGACAGGGCATGTGTTACATTAAGAAAGAAAGGCAAGTTTGCAAGCGTAGTAGGAGTTAGTCTTAAAGATAAGTTTTTTCAAACTAAGTCACATCAAAAAAGATTATTAAATGCAACTAATGATACAAGTATTATATATGAAACAAGTAAAAAACTAGTTAAAGAATTATATAATGATGATTCAATTAGATTAGTGGGAATTAGTTTGTCTAAATTAACAGATACTAGTAATTATCAAATATCATTATTTGAGGATATTAAAGATAAAAGTAAAGATGATAATTTAAATAAATTACTAGATGAACTTAAAAGTACATATGGTAGTAATATTATTAATACTGCATCATTACTTAATAAAAATAGTCATAAAGATTAATTATTTAGCATATTTATTAATAAAGTTATAAAACTTACTTGAAACAAATAAAAAAGTTTGCTATAATTAATTTGGCTGTGGGTCTATAGCCAAGTGGTAAGGCGTGGGACTGCAACTCCCTGATCGTTGGTTCAAATCCGACTAGGCCCTCCATTGGGAAATCTGTCCGAACTTTTATAGTTCAGACTTAATATAGAAAATATCAATTTCTAAAAAGAAGTTGATATTTTTTGTTATGTAAAAGAAAGGATGGATTTATATGATTAATATTATAAGTAAAAAATTAGAAATTGATATGGAGTTAAAAAAGAAAATTGAATTTATATGTGATTTCTGTAATACTACTCCTACATTTATTAATGGTAATATAAGAAACGTTGAAAGGTCTAATTTATCCTATGTTGAACCGCATAGAATAATTATTAAAGGAATAACATTTCTTGCATTTAATTATTCTAAAACATTATATATTAATAACTTATCTAATGAGATAGAGATTAAAGATTTAGAATCATTTATTAAAGGTTATAAATAAGAATTATGAATATTATCAACTTCTTAACATATAGAAAAAATTATCGTGCCTTGAACTTTTAGAAAAAATAATATATAATACTAAATCAATAAGCAAAGTTTTATGTTTTTGGGGGTATATATGAAACGAAGTATTGTAATTAATTATTTTAAAGAGGTGTCAAAGGCATAAAATTGATAATGCTTTTGTCACCTCTTTTTTGGTGAAAATAGAAGGGAGTTATGATTTAATGAGTGAAGAAAAGAAAGTTGCAGGTATTTATATTCGTGTAAGTACCGAAGATCAAGCAAGAGAAGGATTTAGTTTACCTGAACAAGAAAAACGTTTAAGAGCTATGTGTGAGTTTAAAGGATATACTATCTATAAAGTGTATAAAGATGCAGGAATAAGTGCGAAAACAGGCAATTATAGACCTGAATTTGAAAGATTAAAGGAAGATATTAAAAATAAGAAATGCAATACAATAGTTGTATTAAAATTAGATAGACTTACTCGTTCAGTTTATGATATGGAAGATATAATGAAATTCTTGGAAGAAAATAATGCTTACTTGGATTGTGCGAATGATGACATTAATACTACTACTGCTAATGGTAGAATGGTTGCTAGACTCTTAACTACTGTTTCACAAAATGAAATAGAAAGAACAAGTGAAAGAACAAAAGTAGGTTTAGTAGGTGCGATTAAAGCAGGTAATATTCCACATCGTGCCCCATTTGGTTATAAACATGTTAATAAAAAGTTAGTCCCCGATGAAACAACTAAAGATCAAGTTATTAGAATATTTAATCTATATAACGCAGGTAATTCATATCAAACAATAAGTAACATTTATAACAAAGAAAAAGTATTTGGTAAAACAAATTGGTGTGATGGAACTATTTTAAAAATATTAGAAAATGAAATCTATAAAGGCGATTTTGTTCATGGTAAAAGGACAAGTAATCCTACTTATTATAAAGATGTTGTTGAACCTATTGTATCTAAAGAATTATGGGAAGAATGTCAAGTACAGAAGAAAAAGAACTCAAGAAACTATAAACGAGATAAAGAATATTTATTCTTACAAAAACTTAAATGTCCTAAATGTGGAAGAATACTAGGTGGTAATGCAACAAGAAAGAAAAATGGTGATGTTTATTATTATTATCAATGTCATGATTGTAAAGTGTCCATTAGAGAAAAAGATGTTGAAAAACTATTTGATGTTTTTATTGAAGAAATACAAGAATATGATGCTGTAGTTAATCAAACACTTATACCTATGATTAAAACGAAACTAGATAATCCAAAAGATAAATTAGTTAAAGAATTAAACGAACAAAAAGAAAAATCTGAAAGAATTAAAAAAGCATATATCAATGGTTCATTTACGATTGAAGAATATGATGAAGAAAAAGAAGTAGTTGAAGAAACTATTAATGACTTAGAAGTTAAAATAAAAGAATGTGATGTATGTGATTCACTTAACTTCACACCAGAAGATATATTAATTAAAAGAGATATAGATTATATAAACAAAATAGTATATCCAGATGAGTATGAAGAAAATACTTATATGTGGAAAGATTATACAAGAAGTGAGAAAGCCGATTTAATCATGCGATATGTTGATTATGTTGAATTAGAATATGGTCTTTATAATAAAATCAGACTTGGAGAAGTATTCTTTAGAGAATCAATATGTAAGCCATGTAACGAATTATATGATACAGGTTATCTTGACAGAAAAGATTATGCAATACTTGGTAATATTGTTACTAAATTAAGATTTAGTGAGTATCTTCCAGAAGAAAAAGTTGCAGAGATAATATTTACGTTAAGACAATATTATAACGTTGGATATTTTGAAGCAACTTACTATTATGATAATAAAGTTATGTTCTTTAATGATTATCTTAATAGAAGAATAGTTAGAATATTTCCAATAGAAGATTATAAGAAAATGGATAAATTAGAAAAAATTGAATTAGGAGTTATTTATATTAAGAATGGTGATAAAGCATTAATAGATGATAAAGATGATTTATTTAATACCATTCCTGAAAGGACTAACTGTACTATCTATGAAATGGATGAAGAACTAAAACAAATGAAAGAAGCAACTTTAAAGAAAATAGAAAAATGGAAAGAGCAATTTAATAATAAGAATGATAGTAAAGATGTAAAATCTGATGATAATGAAAGTCAAGAACAACGATAGTTGCTTGCTTAGTTCTTGACTTTCATAAATAAATTTTATAATGGACAAATATCAAAACAAAAATACTTTTTTGCTATTGATGTTATCAACTAAAGAATTTTTTGGTAACTTTTTTCCCAAAAAAGTTATAAGCAAACGTGGCACGTTTCCGTTTACGCTAGTAAATGAAAGTGGCGATAGTTTGCCGATACTTTATGAGTTTTAACTATAATAGTTATACGAAATAAAGTATTAACGGTTCCTAAGGTTGTTAAACCTTAGCCACCATATTTTGATATAACTTTAGTTGATGTCAAAATATATAGGGGGTTAGAAATTTTGTCAACCAAAATATCTCTCCTATATTTTATATACAGAACTTTATAAGGGGGTGAATAATATTATGGTAGAGTTATCATATTCATTACATTTAAGTAATGATAGAAATAAATCTAAAAAAGGTAGAAAAACTGCCAAGAAGAATAAAACTAATACCACTTCATTTAGTAATAATGCGATACAGAATTATCAAAATTTATCTAAAGTAGATAAACATAATTTAAGAAAATATGATAATGATCAGGATTTAATCTATACTATTTTAGGTACTTCTTCTATTGTAGAAGATACTAAAAATTTATATTTGATATTATTTGAACGAGCAAGAAAAAAATATAATGATAAGCAAACAAGAAATGATAGAAAGATAGATAATTATTTTAATCATATCTCTAACGATGATAAAAGAGATTTGGCATGTGAGATTATTATTGAACTTGGTGATATGGATTTTTGGTCAGATAAAGATGATGAGTTTAGAAAAAAGATGATTGATGTTTTTAGAGAACAAATTGATGATTTAGAAGAACTCGTTCCTAATTTTAAGATAGCAAATGCAACTGCTCACTTTGATGAATCATCTCCACACTTACATATTGTTGGAGTACCTTTTAAGGAAGGCCTAAAAAATGGTATGGAAAGACAAGTTGGCAAATCTGATGTATTTACTAAAACAAGCTTAGTTAATATTCAAAATAAGATGAGAGAATATTGCATTAATTCCTTCAACAGAATATATAATTTAGATTATTCTTTAAAGGAAAAAGAAGAAGGAAGAAACGTTGATATTAATGTTGCGAATATGAATGACTATAAAAAATTCAAACTAGAAAAAGAGAATAATAAAAAGAAGTTAGAAGAGTTAAATAATAAAGTTAATGAATTAGAAGATAAATCTAATCAAATTGTTGATATAATTGATAATCTAAAACCAACAATGATTAATAAAAATAATTTTACCATTTCTAAAGATGATTTAGAAGAAATTAAAAAGTATATTAATCAAACTAAGAATACTACAATTAACTTAAAAGACGCAAATGAAATTAATGTTATACTTGATAAATACGATCAAGATTTATTAAATCATAGTATTGAGATTAAAAATCTAGAACAGAAAATTAAAAATAGAAATAATGAAATATATAGATTAAAATCTAATTTAGAATCAGAAAGAGATAGAGTTGATGAATTAGAAGATGAAGTATCAAGACTAGAGCAGACTTTAAATTATTTTAAAGAATTATGGAATAAGTTTATTGAATTTTTACAAAATAAATTCTTCTCATCGAATAAATATGATGATTTAATTGATGAATTATATCAGAATGATATTCTTGATAAGAAGAATATGAGTATTATTGAAAATGAATATGTTGAAATACACGAAAAAGATGATGAATTTGAGAGATAAGATAGAAAAATAATTAGTGATATGTTATAATATTTTTTACAAAAAGGAGATTTATTCATGACTACAGTTAGAAAGATAGAAAAACAATATGTTGGTAAGGATTGTCTACAAATAATGATTACATATAAAAGAGAAATTGTTATTTTTAATAATAATGGTATTCAATTATTTCATAAGGTTGGCTCAAATATCGCAATTAACAAATATTTAGAAGATGATAGGAGAAAGCAGTTTCCATACTTTAATATACCATATCATATAGAAAAAATTGGACTTTTTAATAAATGTAATTATACAAATCAATTGTTTGAATTTGATGTTCCATATATTATAGTTAGTGATGGTTTAATTATAGAACAAATTGCATTAAAAGATGATAATGGTGCATTACTAGTTACTAAAATTATTGATGATAGTAAAAAAATCGGCAATAAGAGTCATGTAGTTGTAAACAGAAAAGAATTGGAAAAAATATACACAAATGAAAAAAATAAGTTTGTATTACATTTAGAAGATGAAAAATACATAGGAGAGAAACCATTAATAGCAACATTAAATTTTAAATCATTTACCGATGAGAAGGAAATTTATAATACTATAAAATGCCAAGTTATTAATGGTGCTGATTATATTAGAAAACACTCCCAAAATTATCAAAGTTCTGTTGTAGAAAAAAAATTGATTGAATATCCACAGCTTTTAGATTATATGCGTCAAATGATTACAGATGATGATTTAACCAAGTTAATATTTAATGTTGGACTTAAAGGCAGTAGAGCATTAATATTAAATGCAAATGAAAATAATATATATTTAAAGTATGTTTTTGCTCGATTTATAAAATCAGATAAATATATAATTGATATTATAGATTTGCCAGTTAATAAATATAATCTAGAACAATTAAAAAATTTACAACCAAAAATATTTACAGCAAAAGAACCTAAAATATCTTTAAAATTGAATCCAAATATTAATAAGGAAGATATTCAAAAAGCAAAGCAAAAAATAAAAACATTTGGCAAGTAATATACTTTTAATTACTGCAGAGGGGGATTTGTGTTAATGGAAAATGATTTATGGCAAGTAAATAATAATTTAGCAATTGAAAGAATTACAATTAATTCTTTAGAGAAACTTGATAATAATTATATACGTATTAAAGGTGAAGGTTATTATAATGTAGAAATAGATGTTATTACAAATGGAGTTTTTACATTTGATTTTAGTTTATTTAATCGAGTAAAAAAAATAGTAACTGTTAATAATCAAGATTATT
>CAMVPJ010000039.1 GCA_947169395.1 uncultured Caryophanales bacterium | reverse complement strand
TATATCAAAAAATCTTTGCGAAGAAAAATTTTTAGAATTTACTCTTTTTTGCTGATAATTTATGTTCTTTTTTTAAAATACATGGTATAATCAATATAGTAGAACAGAAGATAATGTTTTGTATATAATCTGTTGATTGATTGAAAATAAATGAGGTGTATTATGGTTAGAAAAAATATTAAGTATTTTATTTGTTTTATTTTATTATTTATAATGTCTGTTACTTTTGTTAAAGCTGTTGATTTATCAGAGTATTTTAGTGTTAAAAATGTTAAGGTATGTAATGATCCAAACTGTTCAGTTGTATATGATGAAACTAATGGTATTAATGGCTCAACAAAGTTTCTTGTCAAATTTGAATGGGATATTCATACAGATAGTCCTATTAAATCAGGTGATACAGTTACTATTCCATTTGCTAATGAGGTAGCAACCGATACTACTACAAAATATAGTTATATAGGATTTACTTGGTCGAATGTGTATGATAGTAATAATAATAAAATTGGTCAGTGGATGATTTCTGGTGACAGTATAAACAGAACGATGTCGTTAGTGTTTTCTGATAATGCGGTAGGAAAAAGTGATTTAAATGGTACGTTTATAACTACAAAAGATGTATATGCATCTTTTACATATACAGATAAGATAGTTCCTTTAACTGTAGGAAATATGCAATATCATTTAAAAATAAAAACATATAATTTACCAAGTATGCTGGATAGATCAACGTATTCTTTTAATTCAGGTAATAACAGTGCGAGTATAGCATTTAATTCACCATCAATTACTATGAAACAATTGTATAAGAATAATGCTATAACAGATAATGCAAAGCTTAATAATTTAGTTTTAGAGGTTCCGATTACATCGGGGCTTAATGCAAGAATTAGTAATTTAAAGATTGGCATGCAAATGTTATTACTAAATAATTTAGTTGATTTAGAAGCTGGATATATAGTGTATTTTGTTGATTTAATAGACCAGTTTTTAAAGATTAATCAGAATGATGGTGAAACATACTTTGATTTTAAGAGAAGATTAGCTAATTATCAATATGGAATATATGATGATGGAACTACCAAAACTATAATTATAAATTTTGGTAATCAACCTAGTTTAGATAAGACATATGATTATTTTATTAATAAAAAATATCCAGAGTTTTCTAAATTTAGTGATTATTTACATTCTTATAGACCCTTTACATATGATTCAAATGTAAAAAGTATTCTTGAAAATAAACTTGGTACATCAAATTGTATAGGTGGTAAAGTTGCGTTTTGGGGAATTGAGCTTGATTTAGATTTTCCTACAGTTCAGGTTGCAACAACAAAAAGTATGCAGGGATTGTGGTCTTGGCAAGATACTTCTGGAAATAATAAAGCAGAACCATTAAATGTTAGCTTTCAATTATATCCTCCATCATCTATTGTAAATGTTAGAGGAACAAGTAAGTTGCTTCTTAGGGATTATGACTCAAAAAATGAGATTGTTGGTGCGACAATAAAGTTGCAAAAGAAAAACGGTGATACATTTGAGGATGTATCCGAACTAACTACTGATTCAGCGGGAATGGTATCCTTTAGAAATTTAGAAAGTGGAACTTATAGATATATACAGACTGGTTATCTACCTCACTATAAAAGAGATTCATTTAAAACATATAGTGATACAAATTTAAGCGATGTAATAACAACTTTCACTTTTGATGCTGAATCAGGTAATACTATTTATGCATCAAATGAAAGAGAAAGGTTTACAATTAAGTATCTTCCTGGAAGTCATGGAAACTTTAACGAAACAGTATATTCAAATGTTTTATATGAAGAGTTTACTCCTGAATTTGAAGCAATAGGTGCGGACGGGTGGATATTTAAAGGTTGGTCTCCAGATAAAGAATTGTTTGTAACAGGTAATCAAACATATATCGCACAGTGGATGAAGTATGTTAAAGTTACAACAAAATATATAGATTTAAACACAGGTAATTCTATTGCAGAAGATGTAGAAGATATTTCTTTAAATGATACTGATTATTCAACAAATAAAAAAGATATAGAGAACTACGAATTTGTTAGAGTTGATGGTAATAAATCAGGTAATAGAGGAGAAAATGATATCGTTGTTACATATTACTACAAGAAAAAAGAATCTTCTTTAAATATTAAGTATTTAGATTGCAATACAAGAAATGAAATTGCATCATCAACTAGTCAAAAACTTTATTATGGTGATAATTATGATGCAGATAATTATGAGAGAAATGTATCTATACCTGAAAACTATAATCGTACTGCTGCATCAAAATCAAATAATTATCGAGGAGTTGTAAGTAATGATAATATAAAAGTAGATTATTGTTATAATAAAAAAGATAGTAATGTTAATACTGAAATGGTATTAACTGGTACAGATAAAATAACTTCAAGTTCTGATAAAGTATCATATAAAATAGATTATAATGCTTTATTTACTGATTATATTGGTAATTATAATATTACTATTGTAGATACATTACCTTATAAAATAGATGTTACTAATTCTAATTTAGATGGTGGAATATATGATGAGAATAATAAAACTATTACTTGGAATATAAGTGGTAATATAAACTCTTATCAAAATGACAGATATAGCGTTATTAAGAGTATTGAGTTAAAATTTATATCTATTGATTTAAATGAAGACTTAATGACAAATCATGTTAGTGGTAAAATAGTAACAGATGATAAAAATGTAACAGTTGAAACAAATCATAATACATATATAGATGTAGTAGGCACTATTAATATAAAATATATAAATGATTTAAAAGAAGAACTTATACCTAGTATAGAATCTACTGGTAAGGTAGGAAAAGAATATGAAATTACAAAAAAAGATATTGAAGGATATAAAATAGTAAAAGAACCTGACAATGATAAGTATAAATATATTGAAGGGAATATAGATTTAGAGTTTGTCTATGAAAGAATAAAATATAAAATAGTTGTTAAGTCTTTAAATGAAGGTGGAAAAGTATCTGGAGATGAAGAAGTATATTATAAAGAAGATTCAAAAGAAGATAATATAAATATAGAAGCTAATGATGGATACTATATTTCACATATTACAATTAATGATAAAGAGATTAAAATACCAGATAAAAAGACCAAACTTACATTACCTAAGTTTACTAAATTAGATGAGGATAAGTATATAAATGTATCATTTGAAAAGTATTCTGATGCTGTTGTTGTACCTAATACAAAAGCAAGCATTTCTATTATTCTAATAATTGTGGGTATTGTGTGTATGGCTTTTAGTATAGCTATCATTATTAAAAACAAAATAAGCGTTAAATAGTTTTAGTGCTTTTTTTGTATTAATTTGGTGAAAACTTGATTAGCAGGGTTTTAAATTAAAATAAATCATGTTATAATTTTTAAAGAATGGTCGTGATTATATGGAAATATATGAACTTACAAATGTATATAATAATTTACTTTATAGAGTAGATGAGTTATGGAGGTCACTTTGACCCAGATAGTAAGAATAAAAGAATTAACGAATTAGAAAGTGAGATGCTTGATAGCAACTTTTGGAATGATAAAGAGCATTCTGAAAGTGTGGTTAGTGAACTTAATAATTTAAAAAATACTATTAATGGTGTATCTAAGGTTAAAAATGAGATTAATGATGCGCTAGAACTAATAGAACTGCTTAAATTAGAGAGTAATGATGATGTAAAAAAAGAATTAGAAAACTCTATTACTAAGTTAGAAGATGAAGTAAGTAGTTTAGAAATTAACTTATTACTTAGCGGTGAATATGATAAGTGTGATGCAATAATAGATATACATCCTGGTGCGGGTGGTACTGAGAGTTGTGATTGGGCATCAATGTTATATCGTATGTATACAAGATGGTGTGAAAAACATAACTATAAAATTGAAATAGTTGACTATCAAGATGGAGAAGAAGCAGGAATAAAAAGTGTATCTATGATAGTTAAAGGAATAAATAGTTATGGATATTTAAAAAATGAAAAAGGAGTACATAGATTAATTAGAATATCTCCGTTTGATTCTAATAAAAGAAGACATACTTCATTTGCTTCTGTAGATGTGACTCCTATATATGAAAATAGTGATTTTTCTATTGATCCTAATGATATTAGAATAGATATATATCGTGCATCAGGTCATGGTGGACAAGGTGTTAATACTACAGATTCTGCTATACGTATAACGCATATTCCAACTAAGATAGTAGTAACTTGTCAAAATGAAAGAAGTCAAATTAGAAATAAAGAGACTGCAATGAATGTTTTAAAGAATAAACTTTATAAATTAGAACTTGAAAAAAGAGAAAAAGAGTTAAATAGTATTAAGGGTGAGAATCTGGATATTAACTTTGGTTCACAGATTCGTACCTATACACTTCATCCTTATAGTTTAGTTAAAGATCATAGAACTAATACTGAAGTAAGTGATCCAGCTAAAGTATTAGATGGTGATATTGACTTATTTATAAGTGCTAATTTAAAGAATAATGTTAAATAAATAATTGGGGTGAGCTAGATGTTGTTTCATAAGAATAAAGATGTAGACTTATCTACTATATTAGATAGAGTATATAGTAAAGATTTATTAGTTAGATTTGCTGAGTTTATTGCTGGTGTATTCTTAGTAGCTATATCATATAATGTATTTTTGCTTCCTAGTAATACTGTATATGGTGTAGGAGGTATTGGTGTAATTTTAAAAAAGATATTTAATATTACTCCCGCACTTACTATATTTGTAAGTAGTATGATATTACTTGTATTAAGCTTATTTACTTTGGGTAAGAAAAAGACAATAAGAACAGTTGCTGGAAGTATATTATATCCGATATTTGTAGCAGCTACATCATATTACGTAAGATATTTTGATTTAGGTACATTAGAACCAGTTGTAGTTGTAATAATAGGAGCTGTAACCCACGGCATTGGACTTGGTTTAATATTTAAAGCAGGATATACTACAGGTGGTACTGATATACTTAATGATATAGTTGCTAAATATGGTAAAGTATCAATAGGTAAAGCCATGTTATTTACTGATGGATTAATTATACTTGTAAGTTTATTTGTATTTGGTTTTCCAACATTTATTTATTCATTAATTTCGTTATACATAATAAGTGTTATGACAGATAAAGTAATACTAGGTATATCACAGTCTAAAACATTTTATATCATTACTGATAATGAGACTAGTGTAAAGAAATTTATTATGAATAATTTAAATCACGGAGTAACAGTATTACAAGGTCGTGGTGGGTATACAGGTGATAATCAAAAAATTATTATGTGTACATTACCAACACGAGAGTATTTTATACTAAAAGAAGGATTAAAAGAAATAGATCCAGAGGCGTTTTTCTTGGTGACTGATGCCTATGAAGTATTTGGAGGTGCGTAAGATGGATTTGATTAGATTAAGAAATATTAATAAGACATATAAAAATGGCGTAACTGCTATTTATGATATGGACCTAACTATAAAAAAGGGAGAGTTTGTATTCTTAATAGGAGAGACTGGTTGTGGTAAATCTACATTAATTAAAATGTTATATCGTGAAGAGAAACCTACTAAAGGTAAAATTATTGTAGGTGGCATTAATGTTGCTAAATTAAGAAATAGTAAGGTATATAAATTAAGAAGAAAGATTGGAGTAGTATTTCAGAACTTTCAATTATTACCTAAACTTACAGCTTATGAAAATGTAGCATTTGCTCTAGAAGTATTAGGGCTTCCTAAAGATGAAATACATAAAAAAGTAGTTAAAGTATTAGATTTAGTAGGATTAAAAAACAAGGCAAAACACTATCCTAATCAGTTATCTGGTGGAGAACAACAAAGAGTAGCTATTGCTAGAGCTATAGTTAATGGACCTAAACTACTTATTTGTGATGAGCCTACTGGAAACCTTGATCCTAAAAAGAGTATGGAAATTATGGAAGTATTAGAGGCAATTAATAAACTAGGAACAACAGTTGTAATGGTTACTCATGATATTGAAATAGTTAAAAAGATGAACAAAAGAGTAATTCTACTTAATTCAGGTAGAATAGTTAAAGATTATGAGGAGGGGACATATAACTAATGAAAGCAGTAAGAATTTTTACAAGAAGTATTAGAGATTCTATTAAAAGTGTATTTAGAAACTTCTCATTATCACTTGCATCAATATCTTGTATTACAATTACTCTAATAGTAGTTGCAGTATCAATTATCATGTCTTATAGTGTAGAAAAGTTTACTAAGTTAATAGAAAAAGATGTAACAATAGTCGCATTCATATCAAATGATGTTGCAGATGAAGATATAAACAATATTGAAAAGCAGATATTAGCTATTGATAACATAGATACTAAAAAAGTTAAATTTAGAGATAAGATGGATATATCTGAAGAAATGATGTCATCATCTGATGTATTTAGAGGAATCATGCAGGATTGGTCAAGAGAAGAGTCACCAATTCAAAATACATATCAAATAAAAGTTGTTGATATTGAACATATCGGAGATACAGTAAAAGAAATAGAAAAAATAGAAGGTATTACATCAGCTAAATATGGTGCAGGAATGGTTGAACAGATGGTAAATGTATTTGATACTGTACGTAAATTCTGTATAGTACTAGTAGTTGCGTTAATCATTGTAACAGCATTCTTAATATCTAATACAATCAAGATTACAATATTCTCAAGAAAAAGAGAAATAGAGATAATGAGACTTGTTGGAGCAAGTAATACTAATATTAAAATACCATTTATGATGGAAGGATTATTCCTAGGTATACTTGGTTCTATCGCGCCAATAGTAGTAACAATTCTAGGTTATACCAAACTTTATGAACACTTTAATGGACACTTATTTGTATCATTTATAAAGCTAGAACAGCCTTATCCATTTGTACTTTACATATCAGGTGTACTTGCTGTAATAGGTATGATAGTTGGTATGTTTGGTTCTTGGAGAGCAGTTAGAAAATATTTGAAAATATAATTACACAATTATTGTGTATTTTTTTCATATACTCTAATATGAATAGGTTTACATATAAAAAGAAAATAGAGTTTAAAAAGAGAAATGTAATACTAATGATATTAATAATGATTATTATATCTATAATAATAGTATTTAATTTTATTAATAAAAGAGTAACACCTTTATTTTTAGATCTTGCAGAAAGTGAAACAGAGAAACTTGCTACTTTAATTATTAATGATGCAGTAGGTAAACAGGTATCTGATGGACTAGATTCTAGTTTATTATACAATATCAATAAAGATTCTAAAGGTAATGTTTCTTCAATAGATTTTAACAGTATTACAGTTAATAAGTTACTTACAACTATTACTAGTAGTGTTGAACTTAATTTAAAGTATTTAGAAGAAGGTAGAGTAGACTTACTTAATGTACCTGATAGTGTACTAGTTAGTTATGATAAGAAAGACTTAAAAAAAGGTATTATTTATAAAATACCTAGTGGAGCAGTATTTAATAATACAATTCTTTCTAATATTGGTCCTAAAGTACCTGTTAGACTTAATTTAGTAGGTAGTATTACAAGTAATATTAGAGCTAAAACTACTAATTATGGAATAAATAATGCATTAATAGAAGTATATGTGGATATAAAAGTAACATTAGAAGTAATACTTCCTTATACTAAAAGAAAGACTAGTGTAGAATCTAGTATACCTATCGCACTAAAAATGATACAAGGTAGTGTTCCGTCATATTATTCTGGTGCGAACACTAACCCTAGTATATCTATTCCTATTGAATAAATAATTAAAATCATTTATAATTTTACTGAGGTGTTATAATGATTAAATTAGAAGATAATACTTATGAATTAATAGAAAACTATAAAGATGGATTTGAACTTGATGCAGTAAAAGAAAAGTATACAGATTATTTCTATGACTATGATTATATATTAGGAGATTGGTCATATGGTAAACTTAGATTAAAAGGATTTTGTAATAGAGGAAGTAGAAAGTGTAATAGAATTAATGATTTTAAATATAAAGATAAATATATAAGAGATTTATGTAGTTATGAATGTAGATATTTTATATTAAAGAAAATTAGTTAAGTTTTGTTGGAGGTTGTATGAATTTATCAAAATCAAGATATACACTAGGGATTAGATGTAAGAAACTATTATGGTTATCATGCTTTAAAAGTGAAGAAGCAGAAGATTTAGGTAATGAGTCAGTATTTGAAAATGGTAATAAAGTAGGAGACTTAGCTAGATCATTATTTGGAGAATATACATTAATTGATTATGATACTAACTATAAAAACATGATTAGCGCTACTACTAAGTATCTTAATATTAAACCTAATATAATATGTGAAGCATCATTTAGTTATGATGGTAATTTTTGTTCTGTAGATATACTTAAAAATGATTTAGATGGAGTAGAAATATATGAAGTAAAATCATCTACAGAATTAAAGAATATCTATATCGATGATGTATCTTATCAAACCTGGGTTTTAAATAAACTTGGAATAAATGTAAAAAAATCATATGTAGTATACGTTAATAATATGTATGTTAAAGAAGGAGACTTTGATATAAATAAATACTTTGTTATTAAAGATGTTACAGATAGAATAGATTTAGATGAAGTAGGAAAGAATATTAATGAGTTAAAAGAAGTAATTAATTCAAGTATTGAACCTAATATAAATTTATCAGAAGGGTGCAAGAAACCTTATGATTGTCCATTCTTTAAATATTGTACTAAAGATTTAGTAAAACCTAATGTATTTGATATAGGATGGCATGTTAACTTTACAAAGAAGTTAGATATGTATTATAAAGGTATTATTAGTTATAAAGACGTACTTGATAATGGTGGATTTAACGAAAGAGCAAATGAACAAATAAAATTTGAAATATTTGATTTACCACCTAAAATAAATAAAGATAAAATTAGTATTTTTTTATCACAATTAAATTATCCATTATACTTTTTAGATTTTGAATCTTATCAAGGTTCAATTCCTGTAATTGATGGAACTAAACCTTATCAACAAATATGCTTTCAATATAGCTTACACTATTATGAAAAAGAAGGTGGCAAGTTACATCATAAAGAATACTTATCAAGTGATTACACTTCTAATCCAATGTATGGTTTATGTAAACAATTGTGTAATGATATACCACTTGATTCATGCGTTTTAGTTTATAATAAAACATTTGAAATACCAAGACTTAAAGAAATGGCTAATCTTTTTCCTGAGTTTAGTAATCATTTACTTAATATTGCAGATAATATAGTTGATCTACTAGTGCCATTTAAAAATCAAGACTATTATGTTAAACAAATGGAAGGTAGTGCTTCTATTAAGAAAGTTTTACCGGCATTATATCCAAATGATCCTAATCTTGATTATCATAACCTAGATCAAGTCCATAAAGGTGATGAAGCAAGTAATGCTTATTTATCACTAAAAGATTTACCTAAAGAAGAAGAGGAAAAGCTTCGTTTAAACATGTTAAAATATTGTGGTTTAGATACATATGCAATGGTAAAAATATATGATAAATTAAAAGAAGATGTAAAATAAAGTATCAAGTTTATATTTTATGTTTTTGCTGCTTTAACTTCTAGTTAAATTTAATTATTAATATATTAAGGTTCATTCATTTAAAATTTATTATGCAAGATTAAAAAAATGATTTTAGGAAGCAAAATGATATTTCCCAAAAACGAAAAAATATCAATTATGGGAATTATGTGCTATAATGCTATTGGAGGGAATAACCTGAAAATAAATATTTATTAAAATAAAGTAAAAAAACTAAAAAAGGGCAG
>CAMVPJ010000038.1 GCA_947169395.1 uncultured Caryophanales bacterium | reverse complement strand
TTGGTGAGACAAAAGAAGATTTGAAAGTATTTGATATTGAAAAATATATATACGGATTATTTAAGGATATGTGAGGTGTTTTATGGAAAAGAAGAAAAAGGGATTAAAAAAGAGTATATTATCAGAGTTTAAAGATTTTGAAATAACGTTACCATTGCTTGCGCAAATACTATTTACAGAAGCAGTATTTATATTTGCAATCGTATCATTATTTGAAACAACATTCTTACCAGTATTTTATATAGTAGTAGGTCTTACATTATTAATAATGGCTTATAATAATTATACATACTATAAGAAGAAATACTTTAATACTGCATGTGCGGTACTAAGTGCGATTTATGCAATACTTGCTGTATACTTTATAGTTTCTACTATATTTAAATTATTCTAATGAATATTGAACTTACTATACTTTATGATTATTATGGTGAGTTATTAACCTCAAAACAACAATTGTATTTTGAGGATTATTACTTTAATAATCTATCATTACAAGAGATTGCGGAGAATTATAATATTAGTAGAAATGCAGTATATAACAGTTTAAAAGAAATAGAAAAGAAACTAATTCACTATGAATCAGTTTTAAAACTATATGAAAAAAGTAAGATTATAGAATCGTTAATAGTTGACTTAGATGATGATATACAAAATAAAATAAAAGAATTAATATAGGTTGGTGATTTTATGTTTGGCAAAATAGTGTATATTAGTGATAATATCGCACATATTAGTATTCCTTCTGGTACTCCAGTTCATGAGAATTTAATGAATATGAATGTAGTATTTGAGGATAGTATTAAAAAGATATTAGGGGAAGTTGTAGATGTATCTGAAAGTATTATCAAGGTACATTTTTTAGGTGAGATTACAAGTGGTAGGTTTACTCCTGGTGTACTTCGTAAACCTACTATGGAAGCTAGTATTAGAATTATTAATAATGAAGAATTAGAGTTAATTACTGGGGTTAAGTCTAGCAATACATTTAGGTTAGGTTATTCTCCACTATATGATAATAAAGAAATATATATTGATATTAATGAATTATGTAGTAACCATTTAGCGATATTTGGTAATACTGGTTCTGGTAAATCATATGGTGTAGCAAGTTTAATTCAGAGCTTATTTTATAATCAGGAGTTTCAACCGTATAGAGCTAATTATATGATATTTGATGCATATGGAGAGTATCATACAGCATTCTCTAAATTAAATGAGGTTAATCCTAATTATCAATTTAAGTTTTATACAACTAATAGAAATCAAACTGATGGGGAATTAATTAGTATACCTTTATGGTTACTTGGCATTGATGATTATGCCTTATTACTTGAGGCAGATACTCATTCACAATTAACCATAATAGAGCGTATGTTGAAGTTAGTTAGAATATTTGCAACTGATGATAATATTAGTAATGAGTATAAGAATCACTTGATTGCAAGTGCGATTATGGATATAATGTATACTAATCAAACTTGTGCCTCTAAAAGAAATGATATATTTTCTATTATTTCATCCTGTTCAACTAACCAGTTTAGTTTGAATACGTCAGTACAAGGCCTAGGTTATGTAAGACAGTTTAAGGATTGCTTTGAGATAAATACTAGTGGTACATTTGTAGAGTCTAATTTAATAACTGAATATGTAACTAGCTTTATTAAGCCTGATTTAGAAAAGTTAGAACCAACTAGTGATCACTATTTCAATTTAAATGATTTAGAGCGAGCATTACAATTTACATTAATATCAGAAGGATTACTTAGAAATGATCTTATGTATAATGAAGCAATTACACTTAAAGTAAGACTTCATTCATTAGTAATATCTGAGAATGCAATATTCTTTAATTATCCTAAGTATATAACTAAAAATGAGTTTATTGCATCACTAGTTTCAAAAAATAATCGTAAAGCACAAATTATTAATTTTAATTTAGAAGATATAGATGATCGACTAGCTAAAACCATAGTTAAGATATATTCAAAAATGTTATTTGATTTTACTAAATCACTTAAAGTTAGAGCATCTATTCCATTTCATTTAGTTATTGAAGAGTGTCATAGATATATCCAAAATGATGGTGATGTAAAGTTACTTGGATACAATATATTTGAGCGAATTGCGAAAGAAGGACGTAAGTTTGGTATGATACTTAATCTAATCTCACAACGTCCAGTAGAAATATCAGAAACAGTTATATCGCAGTGTATAGACTTTCTAATATTTAAAATGACACATCCAAGGGACCTAGATTATATAGAAAAGATGTTACCTAATGTAAGTCATGAGATAATTGAAAAGCAAAAGAGTTTGCAACCAGGAACTTGTGTAGCATTTGGTAAAGCATTTAAGGTGCCAATGATAGTTAAAATGCCACTACCTAATCCAGAACCTTATAGTAGTAATGCAAATATAGTTGCAACATGGAAAGCATAGACTTTCTTTTTTCTTAAATATTTAGTATAATTTGTATAGGATAGAGGTGCATATGAAAAAGGTTTTATATTTTATTATATTGTTTGTTAGTATATTTGTATTAAGTAATAGCATTAATGCTTGGAGTAAGTATGAAGTAGGAGATAAAGTAACATATAAGGGAATTGATTTTTATGTAATAGATGAAAGTAGTGAAGAAGAAGATGGTGTTACTATGCTTAAAGCAGATGCTTTAAAATATAATGAAGTATCTGATTATTTGAATAATACTGAAATTTCAAGAAAGATTAGGGAAGAAAATGGGTATATAAAAATTGCATATTACACTAGGGATAATTGTGTTACAGCTGGAGATAATTCTGGATGTATAACAGACTATTTATTATCTGATATGAAACAAGTAGTAGATGTATGGGCGAATAATTACTTGAATATGAGAGATTTAGTTATAGATAAAGAGGGATATAAAGTAAGACTAATAACATATTTAGAACTTACAGATAATCTCGGCTATGCAAAATATGCAGCAGGTGGGACAATTCCGCCATCTAGTAATGGTTATACTCCTGATTGGGTACATTCTCAAAATTATTCATATTGTACAATTACGCAGTATTCTGATAATAATGATAGTATATGGAGTGTCAGTAAATACTTAAGTGTTGTTACAGTAAATAACGAGTATAGTGCAGTTAGGCCTGTAATAACTATAAAAAAATCTGCACTTGGAGATATAAATGAACAAGAAGATATAAATAAAGATGATAAAAATACTGTTCTTGATAATAATTCCTCTGAAGATATAAATGTTATTACAAAAACTGAAGATTCAAAAGTATCAGTTAATGTACCAAATACAATGCAAAAAGTATCTATTATATTAATAATGGTAGGAGTTTTATTGCTATCAATTAGTATATTTTTAGTAATAAAAAATAAGCGTGTAATAAAAAACAAATAAAAAGTTTGTAAAAAGTGTTTACAAGCTTTTTTCTATATATTATAATAATTATCAATTTGAGAGTGGTGTTATGCAAAGATATTTTGGAGTTAGAAAAGATGATAAATATTTATATTTAGAGAATGGTGATTATCATCATATTAAGAATGTTATGAGAAATAATGATGGTGATTTAATAGAAGTAGTAATTGATAATAAACTATATTTAGGATGTATAGAAAATGTAAAGTCAAATATTAATGTTTTAATAAAAAAAGAGCTAGAAATTGAATCAGATTTTATTCCTAATGTTAATTTAATTATTCCAATTTTAAAAGAACAAAAGATGGATTTAATACTGCAAAAAGCATGTGAATTTGGTGTATCAAAAATTACAATAGTACCTTTAAAGCGTTGTGTTGTAAGGGTTGATGAGAAAAAGATACATTCTAAATTAAATAGATGGGTGCGTATTTTAAAAGAAGCATCTGAACAATCTTTTAGATATAATATTCCTAGTGTTGAGTATGTAGATGGTATTAATTATTTATCTGATTTAGATGGATTAAAGATTGTTTGTAGTACGAAAAAAAATTTAGAAAATGTAAAAATTGTGTTAAAGAAGAATAAAAAGTGTGATACAATTAATGTAGTGATAGGTCCGGAAGGTGGACTTGATGATACTGAAGAGATTATGCTTAATGAATTAGGGTTTATATCTACTACTTTAGGTAATAGAATTATGCGAGTAGAAAGTGTCCCCTTATTTATAATGAGTATTATCAATTATGAATATTTAAGTGTTTAATTAGGAGTGATACTGTGAAGTTATTAAATATTTTGAATAGTAATTTTTACTTATATGTTGGAATAATAATCGCACTTTTAATTTTGAATATTATTTTAACAATATTATGTCTTAATCAAAGAAAAAGAAAGAAGATTAAAGCTGATTTTAAAGAGATTGAAGATATAGTAAATGATGATACTAATGATACTGAGGTTAATGATACTTATAAGCCTGAGGTTGCTTTTGAACTTGAACAGGTTTTAGCAAAAATGCAACAAGATGTAGAAGCTGATCCAGAGGAGATTGTTAAAAAGTTTGAAGATGAACAGGAGCAACAAGCTATTATTAGTTATCAAGAATTACTTGATAGTGTTAATAATAATAAGATTGAAGTTGTAGATGATGAACAAAGTGAGACTGACTTTGTAGCTGCTTTAGAGTCTGAGATGAATCTTGATAGTAGCTATCTTGATAATGCTCCATCTACAATAGAAACTCCTGTATTCGATACAACACTTGATTCTATAGATAATTATGCAAATAAGAGTCATTTAGATATTATTGATGAACTTGATATAGATGAAAAACCTAAGAAGTTTAAAAACTCTGAGGTTATATCTCCTGTGTTTGGTCGTGATATACCTAACTACGAATATAAGAAAATAAATAGTTTTTCAAATACTAATAATAAAGTAGAAGTAGAACAAGTAGCTGGAGATACTGTAGATAAAGAGATAAAGAAAAATGAAGATTTCCTTAAAGCCTTAATAGAATTTAGGAATAATCTATAATGAAGTTTTATATATATAATTTAGGATGTAAAGTTAACTCATATGAATCTAATATTATGAAGGAAAATTTAGAAGCAAATGGATATGTACAAGGTAATGAAGATGATAGTGATATCTATATCATAAATACTTGTACTGTTACTAATACTTCTGATAATAAATCATTAAAAATAATTAGAAGAGTCCTTCGTAATCATCCTAATAAAATTACAGTAGCCTGTGGATGTATGACACAGGTAAATTCTGTTTATTTAAAAGACTTAGACGTTAAGGTTATTATAGGGAATAAAGGAAAGAGTAAAATAGTAGATTATATAAATGAATATATAAAAACAAAAAAACAAATTATAGATATAACTGATTTTAAAGATGATAAGTTTGAAGATATGTGTCTTAATAATTTTGATAAAACAAGATCATTTGTAAAAATAGAAGATGGTTGTGAGAACTTCTGTAGCTATTGTATTATTCCTTATGCAAGAGGTAAAGTACGTAGTAAAGATCCGGAGTTAGTTATAGAAGAAGTAAATAATCTAATTAAAGAAGGACATAAAGAGGTAGTGTTAACGGGTATTCACACTGGACATTATGGAGCAGATATTAATTATGGTTTTGCAAAATTACTTAATAGACTTGTTAAAATTAAGGGTTTAGAACGTCTTAGAATATCATCTATTGAAATAACTGAGATAACTGATGAAGTGTTAGATGTACTTAAGAATAATTCTAATTTAGTATCACACTTACATATACCCTTGCAAAGTGGTTCTAATACTATTTTAAAATTAATGAATAGAAAGTATGATAAAGAGTACTTTATAGATAAAATTAATAAAATAAGAAGTATTAGAAAAGATATATCTATTACTACCGATGTAATAGTAGGTTTTCCTAGTGAAACAGATGAGTTATTTAATGAAACTATAGATACTATAAAGAAGATTAATTTCTCTAAGATACATGTATTTCCATTTTCTTTAAGAAAGAATACCAAAGCAGAGAGTATTCCTAATCATATAGATGATGTAACTAAGAAAAATAGAGTTAAAAAGTTAGTTGAGTTAAGTAATGAACTAGAGAATAATTACATGAATAAGTTTATTAATAAAACTGTATTATTATTGCCTGAGGTATATAAAGAAGGATATTTAATAGGTCATACTGATAATTATCTTAAAATTAGAGTAAAAGGATCTCATGAATTACTTAATAAGATAATTGAAGTAAAAGTACTTAAGAATAGTTATCCTTTACTAGATGGAGAAATAGTTAAATAATGGAATTAATTAAACTATAACACATTCCATTATTTTTTATTTATGATATAATAGTGGTAATAAAACAGAGGTGATTAACCATGAAGTGTATACTAATGAATAAAAACACAGAAGTATTAGTTGCAGAATATGATGATGCAGTTAAAGCATTTACAAAAATAATTGAAGTAAAAAATATTGAATATGCTCCTTACATTTTACATAGTTTTTATGATAAAGATGATTTTAATAATAATCCATTTAGAACTAATTTAAGTGAATGGTTTAAAGGAAGAGGAATTCCATCTTGGAGAGATAAATTGGACTTGTTATTACATAGACTTAATATTTATTCACCTGATGAATTATTAGATAAAGCATTTGGTTTATCTTTATCCGACCAATACTGGATTAAACCGTATGAAAGTAATATAAAGTATGATGACATTAATTTCTTTGATCATGACTTTGATTATTCTGAATTTATGGAGGCATCTTTATCATTAAATAGTAAAACAGTAATGAGTGAAAAATCATTAAAAACACCTAATAATACAACAGATGGAATGTTAAAAAAAGCATGGATTATTGAAAATAATACCAGATATTTATTAAAAGGTGGATATAAAAATGAAGTATTACAGCCATTTAATGAGGTATTAGCTAGTGAGATATGCAAAAGATTAGGTTTTGATCATGTGACATATACATTAGATACTTACAAAGATATAGTCGTTTCAAAATGTCCTTGTTTTATTAACAAAGATACTGAACTTATTACTGCATATCAAGTTATAAATAATATGAATAGACATGATAGTTTAGAAGACTATGAGGATTATGTTAAAGTACTTGAAGAACATAATATTAAAGATGCAAAGATTAAATTAGAAAATATGTATATACTAGACTTTCTTATTATGAATGAAGATAGACATTTAAATAATTTTGGTATTATAAGAGATGTTAATACATTAAAGTGGGTAGATGTTGCACCTATATTTGATAATGGACAAAGTCTAAATATTCAAGATTATAATGATGAAGAAGTAATTATTTCAGGATATGGACGTTTATTCTATGAAATTAAACCTTTTAATGAAATAATAAAAGTAGTTAAAAATATAAAAAGAATAGATATTTCTAAATTAGATGGTATTGTAGAATGGTTTGATGATTTGTTACATAAATATCAAAATATTACTAATATGTCAGATAGAAGAATTAATAGATTGTGTATTTTATTAAATAGGCAAATTAATAAATTAAAGAGTATAATAGAAAATAGTTAAATAATGGAATTAATTAAACTATAACACATTCCATTATTTTTTTTATTCATACTATATGGTAGATAGGAGGTAATTATGTTTAATTTATTTAATAAAGGATACGGGTGTTGTTGTAACAACATGAATCAAGGATGTATGGAAAGAGAAATAGTAGAACCAACAATTAATAAATGTATTGAAAAAGAATACTACCATGAAGTACCACATGTATGTCCAATACATACTCACGTAATTAATAAACACATCTATAAACATACTTATACACCACAATATAGTTGTTCAGAAGAAAACCAAGTGTATAATGAAGACTGTGGTTCTTGTTGTAATTTTCAATAATAGTAGCACTAGCTACTTTTTTGATATAAATAATTTAGCAAAAGAATTTATTTGGGACTTGCCTAGAGGTATATAGTATGATATGTAGTTATATGTGTTAAATGCATCTAATAATTACTTATTAAGTGTTGCTATACTTAGAAATTCTTGTATAGAAAATTAGTAATAAGATAGTAGATTATGCTACTATTTTTTGGTATAATCTTGTTAAGAGAAATGGTGATGTTATGTTATATGTTAAAAGTATTAAAGATAATAAGGAATGTTTAGAAGAATATTTCTATTTATCTTCTGTAGAGTGGGGTAGTAATTATAAGAAAGATAGTTTTAAAGAGATATTAAATAAGAGAGTATCTGATGTATTAAATGGGATTAATGATAATATTATTCTTGTTTTAGGTTTATTTGAAGATGATAAATTAATAGGTTTTATATCTTTATTTAAATATGATGATAATTATGATTATACTCCATGGTATGCAACTATGTATGTAAAAAGTGAGTATCGTGGTAAACATTATTCTAAAATATTAAATGATGCTTTAATTAATGAATGTAAGAATTTAGGATATGATAAGATATATTTAAAGAGTGAACTTGATAATTATTATGAGAAGTTTGGGGCGAAGTATATTAAGAATTTAAGTGATAAAGAAAAACTATATTATATGGATTTAAAGAGGTAATATGAAAGTATTAACGGTAAAGGAGCCTTGGGCTAGTTTAATTATTAATGGTTATAAAAAGTATGAGTTTAGAAGTTGGAAAACGAGTTTTTGTGGTAAGATATTAATTCATGCTGGAAAAAGTGTTGAAAAAAATAATTTAGATTTATTTAATGATTATAACTTAGATTATTCTTTTGGATATATAATAGGTGAGGTTGAATTAGTAGATTGTATATTAGTTGATGATAAGATGCAAGAAGAGTTAGAAATAAGTAATAAACTTGTATATGGAAGGAATAATCATGTGGGGTTATATGCATGGAAGCTTGATAATATAGTAAAATATAAAAAAGAAGAAAGAATTAGTGTAAATGGTAAATTAGGTTTATGGAATTACGATGATAGAGGTTAGTATGAAGAAATTAATTAGTGTGGTTATATCTTGTTATAATGAGAGTGAGGTATTACCTATATTTTATAAAGAAATTGATGGAGTTAGTAAGAAGTTAGATAATGTTGATTTTGAGTTTTTATTTGTTGATGATGGTTCTAAGGATAAGACTTTAAGTATTATTAAAGATTTATCTAAGAGTGATTCTAGGGTTAAGTATATATCTTTTTCTAGAAATTTTGGTAAGGAAGCAGCAATGCTTGCAGGTCTTACTTATGCAAAAGGGGATTATGTTGCTTTGATGGATGCAGATTTGCAAGATCCACCTAAATACTTAATAGATATGTATAATTATTTACAAGAGGATTATGATGTGGTCGCAACTCGTAGAGTAACTAGGTGTGGAGAACCTAAGGTAAGAAGTATATTTTCTAAAGCGTGGTACAAGTTAATTGATAAGATGTCTGACACTGAAATGGTTGATGGAGCTCGCGACTTTAGAATGATGAAGCGATATGTAGTAGATGCAATACTATCACTTAATGAATATAATAGATATTCCAAAGGGATATTTAGTTTTGTGGGTTTTAAAACTAAATGGATTAGTTATGAGAATGTAAAAAGAGTTGCAGGTAAAACTAAATGGTCTTTCTTTGGATTATGTAAATATGCAATAGATGGTATTACTTCGTTTTCAACGGCTCCATTACTTCTTGCATCTTTCTTTGGAATATTCTTCTGCTTTCTTGCTCTTGTTGCAATCATATTTGTAATTATTAGAACTCTTATTTATGGAGATCCTGTTGGTGGTTGGCCATCACTAGTATGTATTATTCTTTTAGTAAGTGGTGTACAATTACTATGTATTGGTATTATTGGTAGATATTTATCTAAGGTATATTTAGAAACTAAAAAAAGACCAATATATATAGTAAGAGAGACTAACCAAAAGTGATTTTTAAAAATCTATGTCAATAGTTTTTGAAAATGTCTCAAAAAAATCTAAACATTAACGGGAAAATA
>CAMVPJ010000037.1 GCA_947169395.1 uncultured Caryophanales bacterium | reverse complement strand
AAATAAGGGATAGGAGCTTTTTTGCTTTCAAAAACTGTCAAAGATAAGATTATATACTATTATTTTTATTATGTCAAAATCATCTTTTACGTTTTCTTAATCTTTTAAATCTTCTTTTACTCTTTTTTAGTTTTATCTTAATCCAAATAATAAATATAATGATTATAATAGGTATTAATAATAAGTAATAATTATAGTACTTGATATCTTTATCCAAGTATACTTTATACGTATCAAGCACTTCATTGTTATATTTAATTTTAACTTTACCTAGATAATCTCCTTTTTTTATCTTTCTATTTAATTCTTTTACTCCACTATATTTATATTCTATTTTATTAATATCTATATCATTAGATAAATACTTAGTAATCTCTTTATTAGATACAATATCATAAGTTTTAGTTTTACTACTTTTAACTTTTATAGTAGTAATTAACTGTTTATCTTTAAGTATTGTTTTATAAGAATAATTAGAATCAAAATAATTATATAGAGCTAATGTATCTTTAATATGATTAGGTAATTCTTCAGTATTTAAAGTAATAGCTAAAAAATTTACATCATTATATATAGAAATTGATGATAAACAATATCCAGCTTCTTCCGTATACCCTGTTTTAGATCCTTTTAAATTAGATATATCTAAATTATATTTACTCGCAATTTTATTTGTTGTTTTACTAAGTTTTATATTATTACTTGTTGTATAAGTATCAGTATTATATAACTCTTTAAACATATCATTTTTTAAAGCTTCCTTAAGTATGATAGATAAATCATAAGCAGTTGAATAGTTATCATCATCCATACCAATAGGATTAGAAAAATGAGTATTCTCTAAATTTAATTTAGTTACTTTATCATTCATTAAATTAACAAATTCATCTACACTACCTGATATGTTGCGAGCAAGAATATTAGCAGCATCTGCTGCACTAGGAAGCATTAATGCATAAAGTAAATCTTTATAAGTAACAGTATCTCCCCTTTTAAATCCTGCAACTGCATATCCTGTTAATCCCGTTAAATCACTAGCTTCTACTGTAACTGTATCATCAAGATTAGTTATATTATCCAAAGCTACTAGGCATGTCATAATCTTAGTTAAACTAGCTATCTTTACTTTATCTTTACTATTCTTTTCAAATATTACCTTATCATCATTTAAATTATAAATAATTGCTTCTTTAGATGTAATATCAATATCTAACGCACCTATACTCATTATAGATAAAAATATTGATATGAGCGCTACAAATAACTTCTTCATACGTCCTCCAAATTCTTCTTAATTATATCATAGTAAAAGAAAAAAGTATATTATTTTATATACTCTTCATCAACACTAGAATCAATATCCTCCATAACTTTATTATCTGCCTCATCAACTATATCATCCCAAGGATCCTCATCTTCCTCAACCGCAATCTTAACTTTAGTCTCTCCTACGATTTCAATTCCAAGTTCCTTTTCAATATCAAAGTTTATATTATTGCCATTTATCGAAACAGATGAACAAGTTGGTTGTTTTAAAGGTTTAACTATAATATCTGTATCATCATTTAAATCTGAATTATCCTTTAATCTTACATTTAGGTAATCGCTATAATCTATTTTCTTATTAGCTACCATAGTTTTAGAATCATTATCATATGAATACCAAATATTTACATCAAATGAACCATTTACCCCTACTTTATCACCTGTTTTATAACCTTTAAACTTATGATTAATTACCCAACATCCTAATATAGTTGATGGAGTATTCGAGGCTTCCAAAGTATAATTATCTTTAAAATACTTTTTTCCTTTTCCAATAACAGCTTTTGTAACTATTTCTTTATACAATGACATTGTATCACTCCTCATTCTAATATATGATAAAAGCACAATTTTTGTACCAAAAAAAGACTATTATTTAGTCTTATTTAATTACAATATTTACTAACTTCTTAGGTACAGTAATAACTTTTACAATCTCTTTACCTTCAGTAAATACTTTTACATTATCAATATCCATTGCAAGTTTTTTCATATCATCTTCTGTAGTATTAGTATCTACTTCAATCTTACCTCTTACTTTACCATTTACTTGTACAACCATAGTATAAGTATTATTCTCTAACTTATTAGAATCATAACTAACCCAAGTAGAATCAGTAAACTTATCCCCTAAATTATACATTTCATTTAACTCTTCAGTAATATGAGGAGCAATTGGATTTAGTAAGTGTAATAAAGTACGATAATCTTTCTTACTTACTGTATCTAATTTCTCAAGTTCATTTAGTAAAATCATAAGTGCAGATACTGCAGTATTATATTTGATACTACCTAAATCTTCAGTAACTTTCTTTATTGTTTGATTAATAAGTATTTCTGTTTCTTTAGAATAATCAGTAGAATCATTTAGTTTTTCACCTAATCTAAATATTCTATCTAAGAATTTCTTACATCCCTTAAGACCATTCTCGCTCCATGCAGCATCTTTTTCATAATCACCTATAAACATTTCATAAGTACGAAGAGCATCCGCTCCATAAGATTTAATAATATCATCAGGATTAACTACATTACCTTTAGATTTACTCATCTTCTCATTATTAGACCCAAGTATCATACCATGACTTACACGAGTCCAAATCATCTCTTTATTTGGAACAAGTCCGATATTATATAAGAATTGTACCCAAAATCTTGCGTATAGTAAGTGTCGAGCTGTGTGCTCCATACCACCATTATACCAATCTACTTTATTCCAGTATTTCATAGAATCCATTGATGCAAATGTATCTTTATTATGTGGATCCATAAATCTTAAGAAATACCAACTAGATCCTGCCCAGTTAGGCATAGTATCAGTTTCTCTTTTAGCATCTTTTCCACATTTTGGACACTTACAATTTACCCAGTCAGTAATTTTAGCAAGTGGACTCTCTCCATTATCAGTAGGTTCATACTCAGCTACATCTGGTAAAAGTAAAGGTAAATCTTTCTCATCCATTGGAACCCAACCACAATCGTCACAATGAATCATTGGAATTGGTTCACCCCAGAATCTTTGACGTGAGAATATCCAATCTCTCATCTTATAATTATTTACTTTTCTAGCAATACCTTTATCAACTAAATATTCAGTAATCTTTTCTTTTGCTTCTTTTACGCTCATTCCACTAAACTGTTCTGAATTTATTAACTTAGATTCTGGATTATTTAAGTATTCACCTTTTTCATAAGCAGAATTAGTTATATCTCCACCAGTAATTACTTCAATAATCTCTAAGTTATGCTCTTTTGCATATTCGAAGTCTCTCTCGTCGTGACTAGGCACTGCCATTACAGCTCCTGTTCCATAGTCACCTAATACAAAGTCTCCTAAGAATATCTTAACCTCTTTACCATTAACAGGATTAATTGCTTTAATACCTTTAACTTCAACACCGCTTTTACCTTTATTAAGTTCAGTACGGTCCATATTAGACTTTTTCTTAGTTTCTTCAATATAAGCAAGTACTTCTTCTTTATTCTCTACTCGAGGCATTAATTCTTTAATTAGTTTTCCATCAGGCGCAATTACAAAGAATGTAATTCCATATATTGTTTCAATACAAGTTGTAAATATAGAAAATTTTCCTCCACCAACAATATTAATATCAACTTCAACGCCTTCAGATTTACCAATCCAATTAATCTGTCCTAGTTTTACTTTATCAGCAAAGTTAGTATCATCTAGTCCTTTAAGTAGGTCTTCTGCATAATCACTCATCTTAAGCATCCATTGCGACTTTTCTTTTTGAATTACAGTATTACCACATCTTTCACATACACCACCTGCAGCATCTTCATTAGATAAAACTGTCTTACAGTTAGGACACCAGTTTACAGGAACTGTATCTTTATAAGCCATTTTATGTTTATAGAATTGTAAAAATTGCCACTGGGTCCATTTATAATACTCAGGATCAGTTGTTGAAAATTCACGTGACCAATCAAATGAAAAACCTAGTGACTTCATCTGTCCTTTAAATGTTTTAATGTTTTCTCTAACTGCATCTTTAGGATGAATATGGTTCTTTATTGCATATTGTTCAGCAGGAGCTCCAAATGCATCCCAGCCCATTGGATAAAGTACATTATATCCTTGCATACGTTTCATTCTTACAATCGCATCTTGCGCTGTATAACTTCTAACATGACCTACATGTAATCCTGCTCCTGATGGATATGGAAACTCAACTAATACGTAATATGGTTTATCGCCACTATTTTCTACTTTAAATGTATTATTAGATTCCCAATACTTTTGCCATTTCTTTTCAATCTCACTATAATTATACATATTATCTACCTTCCTTCTTATATATCGTACCTATTATATGATAACAAATAAGTATAAGTGCCATTACTGTTATAAATCCAACAATAATCTCTATAAATATATTTTTAAATAAACTAACTACTGTAACACTTGTAGCAATTATAAATGAGTTAGTAAGAGCAACTAAAAGTGCAATACCTCTATAATCAGACTCTTTTATTTTAATTTTATAAATCTTCTTTAAGTAGCTAATCTCCTTACCTTTAATAAACTTATCTAAATATTTACCTCTTCTAATTACAAAGAGTAAGTATATTAAAAATACCACTACAAATGTTACTAAAAATAATATTAAATTAAACATAATTCCTCCTACATAAAAAGATATTATTTTGAAAAGGCGAATTGTCCGCGGTACCACTTTTCTTCCATAATATCTTATGCTTATTAGTTTAACGCACCTAACGCTCAAATGAGTACTCCAAAGCAAGTTCATAATCCTTATTAGAAAGTTTTCACCAACCACTTTCTCTCTAAATAACAAGTAATTATTACTACTCTTCTTCATCGCTTTAACTAATTATATTACAAAAAGTTATTTATAGCAAGTAATTCTGTATTATGAATAGTACAAAATCACTTTTTTATATTTTGGACTCTCCCTATTTTGCATCAGAACAAACATTACCGTAATTAATATCCACATCTAAACTAGCAGATAATTAATATACATTAATCTCTTATTTTTAAGAACCTAATTAATTATAGATTATTAATTTCATCTAGGGTTAAACCAGTTGTACTTACAATTACATCTACGTCAACTGAAGCGTCTTTAAGTTTCTTTGCCATATCTAATCTTGCCTGAATTTTGCCTTCTGCAAGTCCTTCTTTTTTCTTATTCTCAACAATCGTATTGAATATGATTTCAGCATCTTCATCAGGATCTCTAAACTGAACGTCACCTAGTTCCATATTCATATTTTTAACTTCGTTCTTAAACCTATTCATCATCTCATCTCCCACATCCATAGTATCTAGTTCACTAGCATCTGCATCAAGTAATGCCATTATGCCATGTGTTCTATCACCATTATACCATGCGGCTTTAATTTTGGATACGTTAAATTCATAAATAGTCAAATTTTTAATATAATCAACATGCCTATTAATCTCTTCTAAATGATATTCAGATATCATCTCTAAATCCTTACCAGCTTCAGAATCTGCATATGTAAGATTAATCTGAATAAAATTTTTCATATCTGCATAGTTTCCACCAACAGGAACTGATGATGAATACCTACTAAAGATATAAGATGCATTACGTTTATGTAAATCATCATCAGAATAAGAATTAAGCTCAATATTAATCTCACCTTCATCAGATGCCACCAATACATCTAATATTTTTCCTTTTTCATACACACTTCCTTTAGGTAACTCACTAGCCTTTACCTCAAGTATTTCTACCTTCTTATTAATTGCTTCTTCAATTAACCTTTTAAGCATATCACGATTACTATCTTTTAAGAAAATACCTTTAAAAACAATATCGCTTCTACCTTTATAAAATTTTTTTTGCATAATACCTCCATCATCTAAGAGAAAATAAATATAACTTCTTATCCCCTCTATATATAACATACGACAAAACTTTTAATTTTCCTTTTTTATTTTGATAATTTTTTTTTAAAGTTTATAAATTAAGTAGTATTTAAAATTCTGCATTAAAAAACTAGTTATCACTAGTCTTAATTTTATCTATATAACTCTCATTATAATCCTTTATTATCAAATAAAATACAGTAGTAACTTATTTTGCATCGTACCAATCATTACCGTAATTAATATCTACATCTAGGCTTACTGATAATTTATATACATTAATCATTTTATCTTTTAATATACTTTTAACTATTTCTAACTCATCTTTCTTACAGTCTATTACAAGTTCATCATGCACTTGAACTAATATCTTACTCTTTAAATTGTTTTTCTTAAACTCTCTATATACATCAATCATAGCCTTTTTCATAATATCTGCAGCAGTACCTTGTATTGGTGTATTTAAACATATTCGCTCAGCCGCACTCCTAATTAAATAGTTCTTATTATTAATTTCACTAACCGTTCTCTTTCTACCAAACAATGTTTTAACACACTGAGTTTTCTTCGCATTCTCAATTACAAAGTCCATATACTCTTTAATACCAGGATAACTCTTATGATATTCATCAATAAACTTTTTCGCATCACTAACAGATATATTTACGTTTTCAGATAATCCATAACTACTAATACCATATATAATACCAAAGTTAACTCCTTTAGCAATTCTTCTTTCATTTTTAGTTACTGAATTAATATCTATACCAAATATATCACTTGCAGTTTTTGTATGGATATCTACTCCATTATTAAATGCATTAATTAATGTTTCAATATTAGCCATATGAGATAATATTCTAAGTTCTATTTGTGAATAATCACTACTTAATATTACTGAATCACTACTTGGTAAGAAAGCCTTTCTAATAAGTCTACCTTCTTCACTTCTAATAGGAATATTCTGTAAATTAGGTTCAATAGAAGAAAGTCTACCAGTACGAGTAATAGTCTGAGTATAAATAGTATGTATCTTACCATCATCATAAATACTATTAATAAGTCCTTCTATATAAGATGAATATAACTTAGTAAGTCCTCTATATTCAATAATCTTATCTATTATTTCATGCTTACCCTTTAACTTTTCAAGTACATCCTGACTAGTAGAGTAACCTGTCTTAGTCTTTTTACCATGTGGAAGTCCTAACTTTTCAAATAAGATATTACCAAGTTGTGATGGAGATGATATATTAAACTCACAACCTGCAATACTATGTATCTCACTACTTACTTTATCAATTCTTGATTTTATATCTTTACCCTGATTCTCAAGTACACTTCTAGATACATTAAAACCAGTAATCTCCATATCAGCAAGAACTATACTTAAAGGCATTTCTATATTATTAAATAAATCAAGCATACCTTCTTTATTAAGTTTATCTATTAGATTATCTTTTACTTCATATATCATTTTAGCTTTTAATACAGTACTCATGCAAACATCATTACTATTAGTATCATATCCTAGTTCTAAAGCAAGATAACTAATATCATCTTTAATATTATATTCAAGTAGGTATGCTGCAAGCATAATATCTATTTGATTATTATCAGTAGTGTAACCTAGTTTATTTAAAGATACTATATTCTTTTTTAAATCATAAGTAAACTTAGTATTACTATTTAAGAAATTACTAATATATTTAATATTACTACTATCTACATAATAAGCATTATCTCCATCATATATACCAATACCAGTAATATTACCCTTATGATAATTAGTATCAGTAACATCAATATAGTATGATGCAGTACCTTTAATAGAAACATACTCAGTAATCTTTTTATAATCTATATTATTGTTATTATTATTAGTATTCTTATCAATCATAGAATAAAACTCTAACTCACGATATATATCATTTAAAGTATCAGTAGGACCTTTATATTCAAGATCTTCTAAATTAAATTCAATAGGTACATCCTTATAAATAGTAGCTAGTTTATAACTATTATAAGCATCATCCTTATAAGTTTCTAACTTCTTCTTTGTACCAGGCTTAAGTTCATTAATAGAATCATATACACCATCTAAAGAATTATAATCTTGAATTAACTTTAAAGCAGTCTTCTCACCTATTCCTTTAACTCCAGGAATGTTATCTGAAGAATCCCCCATTAAAGCCTTTAAGTCTATAATATTCTCAGGTTCAATACCCCAATCACGCACAAAAGTCTTTAAACTATATCTAATAGATTCTTTACTCTTTAATAACTTCATGCCTACATTATCACTAATTAATTGTAATAAATCCTTATCACTACTAATAATCATACCCTTATAATTCTTAGTATCACATAGCTTTGCAACAGTACCAATAATATCATCAGCCTCATAATTATCAATCTCATAGTATTTAACCCCCATGCCATTTAATAACTCCTTAGCCTTAGGAAACTGCAATCTAAGTTCATTAGGCATCTCTAACCTACCAGCCTTATAATCCTTATAAAACTCATGTCTAAAAGTCTTACCCTTATCAAAAGCAACAATTATATGAGTAGGATTCTCCTCACTAATAATCTTATTCATCATATTAGTAAAACCAAACAAAGCATTAGTAGGAAAACCCTTACTATTCTTCATAAAATTACCATTATAAGCAGTAGCATAATAACTTCTAAATAACAAATTATTACCATCAACCATTATTATTCTATCCATGTTTATTCCTCCTAACAGTCACTTCCATTATACCATTTAATAATAACAAAAATCTAGTACATTACATACTAGATTATAGTTTATAACTTAAGATTATATGGATTGGTTTCACTTCCATCACCTGAATCAGTTTTTACATCTGATGATAAATATAATACAGGAACAGTAACATTTGCTTGATGATCTGCATAATCATTTACTATTCTATTTCCAGCAACAAGCACAAGTTGATGATTCAAAAATGGAGTTATTGTCCACTTACTTCCATTATTAGGATCTATATTCCTTATCCAATTTTGTAAATTTCTAAATAATCTTGTATTATTAAAATAAGTATCATCAAATCCTAGGGCATTAACATATATATAATCGCTTGGATACATCAATCCTATTTTCCCGATCCAACTTGAATCACGATTATCATATGTAACATTACTACGTTCTGCATTATAATAATCAATACCTGTAAAAGGAATCTCCGTATGTCCTAAATTCTCTCTTGTACCTAAATAAAACTTTGTATCTGCAATCATGAATCTATATTTTTCATCAATAGAATTATAATATGTATCATTCAAATAACTATTTATTGATGCACCAACCCAATAACCACCATTTGAATACGGAGCATACATCACACCTGATAATAAACTATTATTACGAATAATCTTAATCCTCTCTTCAGTATTACCATTTTCATCTTCTACTGTAAACACTCCAATTATTCTCCATAATTCATTATTATATGTTACATAGTTATTTGGAGTATTACCTATATATCTATAATCTGTAAGAGCTTCTGTTTGTTCTGTTGCAGGATGTGAGAATGTATACATCTCATGAGTATTTCCATCTGTATAACTTGTTATAGATATATCATTAGTCTTTGATAATATCAAAGAAATAAGTTTTTCTCTTTTTGTTCCGTAATGATAATATCCATCTTCAGTATCATCTTTAACCTCAATTCCACTTATACTACATTTAGTCATATATATAACGCCATCACCATATATTTCAACATCACATGATACTGCTTCACCAGCGTAATCAAGTGTGAGTTCACTTATATCAGTTGGATAAGAATTATTAATATTATGATATTCTTTTAATGCTTCTTCTATTGCTTTTCCATACATTTCAATAGTCTCACTATTAGTTAAATCTCTAGTACCGTAGTGGTAATATCCATCTTCCTCATTAGAATCTTTAACCTCAATATTATTAACCTTACATTGTGATAAATATAGTCCACCATTCTTCTTCATATTCATAACATTACATTCAACTTTATTACCACTATACTCTATCTTAAGATTAGGTAATTGTTCATTTGTTGGAAATGTACCTGTATCAAGTAAGTATGATGCAATTGCTAACTCAACACTTCTACCATATGCATCTACGCTTCTTTTCCTCGCAGAAACTTTTGCTTTTCTTATAATTGACATTACTAATGGTGTTACTATTAGAGCTATTATTGTTATAATAACCAATACTGATATTAACTCTATTAATGTAAAGCCATTCATTTTCTTTTTATTCTTCATATCTATTCTCCTTACTACCTTTATTCTATACAAATTATAACAAATTAAAGCATAACTGTAAATAGCAATCCCGACATTTTTT
>CAMVPJ010000036.1 GCA_947169395.1 uncultured Caryophanales bacterium | reverse complement strand
CATGTTTCCACCTCGGTGGAGTATTATATCATATTTGAGACATTTTCCTGGAATACTACTTAAGACATTATCATAGAATAATCATATACTATATGGTAACATTTTTGTCAAACTAGACAAAATTATAAATAAATAGTATAATTAGTTAGTCGCAAAAAGAAAGGAGGAATTATGAATTTTATTAAAAACAATGATACTTTAGTTTATGCTTTAGGTGGACTTGGTGAAGTTGGTAAGAATATGTATTGCTTTGAATGTGGTAATGAAATTATAATTACTGATGTTGGTATTACATTTCCAACAGGAGATTTACCTGGTGTTGATTACATTATTCCAGATTTTACTTATCTTAAGAAAAATGAATCTAAGATTAAAGCAGTATTTATTACCCACGGACACGAGGATCATATAGGAGCAATTCCATTTTTATTAAACTATTTAAATGTTCCTGCTATATATGCACCTAATCAAGCAGTAGGTTTAATTAGAAAAAAATTAGAAGATAGAAATATTCATTATAAGAACCTTTATATATATAATGAAAATACTAAAGTTAAATTTAAGAATTTTACAGTTGAGTTTTTTAGAACTACTCACTCTATTCCAGATTCACATGGTATAGTTATTCACTCTCCTAATGGAACAATAGTTACAACTGGAGACTTTAAGTTTGATTTAACACCAATTGGTCCTATGGCTGACTTACATAAAATGGCTGAAATTGGTAAAAAAGGTGTTACTCTACTTTTAAGTGATAGTACCAATGCCTTAAATGAAGGATTTAGTCGTTCAGAATCTAAGGTAGATGAGACTTTATCAGAGATATTCTTACGTCATAATGGAAGAATCATTATCGCAACTTTTGCATCTAATATATATCGTTTAAAACATATTGTGGATACTTGTAAAAGAAATAAAAGAAAGATTGCGATATTTGGTCGTAGTATGGAAAACAATATTGAGATATCTCTAAAAGAAGGATACATCAAACATAAAGAAATATTTGTAACTCCAGAAGAAGCAAATAATCTTAAACCTAGTCAAGTATGTTTATTATGTACCGGTTCACAAGGAGAACCACTTGCTGCTTTATCTAGGATTGCTAATGGAAATCATAGACAGATTAAATTACAACCTGATGATTTAGTTGTATTCTCATCATCTGCAATTCCAGGTAATGCTTTAAGTATTTCTAAGACAATCAATAAATTATACTTGCAGGGTGTTAAAGTATGTTCTAACACATCACTAGCTGATGTGCATACATCAGGACATGGTAATCAAGAAGAATTAAAACTTATGTTAAGATTAATTAAACCTAAATACTTTATGCCATTCCACGGTGAATTTAGAATGCTTAAAAGTCATGCTGACGTTGCAATTGAATGTGGAATTCCAAAAGAAAATAACTTTATTTTAGAAAATGGAGATGTACTTTCTATTAGAAAAGGTAAAGTTCAAAAGCATGGACATATTCAAGCAGGAGATTCTTATGTAGATGGTAATCGTATTGGTGAAATATCTGCAGCAGTAATGCGTGAGAGAAAAAACATGTCTAAAGATGGTATTGTTGTAGTAATAGCTAATATTGATACAAAAAATAAAAAACTACTTGGAGATATTAATGTTACTACTCGTGGATTCGTATATGTTCAAGAAAACTATGAATTAATAAATAAACTTGAAAATATGGCTAAAAAAATAGTTCTAGATAATATTAAAACTCACGTTTCATTTAATGAAATTAAATCTAGTATTATTACTGAACTATCAAGTTATATATATGAAATAACAGGTAGAAGACCAATAATCTCACCTGTAATGATGGATATAAAAAGAAGTGCTTAATTAGGGCACTTTTTTAATTACATTTTTTCTATTTCTTGAATTGAAATACCAGTTACTTTAGATATGAAATCTAAACTAGCTCCTTCTTGTTTCATCCGACGAGCCATATCTAAAGTAGTCTTTTCAGTAACTTCTTTTGTTACTTCTTTAGTATTAGCCTCAAGTTGCTCTTTAAACTTCTTAGTTAACTCATCTTCAGTTTTTCTTTTCGCATCATGAAGCATTCTTTCTTCTCGATCGTAATAAAACAACAATTCATCATCATTACTATATTTCTTCACCATATCACCGATGTCTTTTAGAATTTTATTATCCTTAGTTAAAGCATCAATAACTGATTTGCTTTTGGTTCCTATAATTCCGTATATTTTCTCAAAATCAGTTAATCCCTTTCCGCCTTCATTATAACATATTTCCGCGAAATGTTTAACATTAATGAAATAAAATTCTACTCTATCAGTAACAAGTTCATTAGTAGTATCGCCCACAAGATGACATACTTCATAAGGAACACCAAGAAAATCTTCAACATCAATATTAATTTGATAATATCTACTTATCTTAGAATATTCTTCTCCTGGTTTTAAATCTTTACTCATGACTCTTGACACAAATGCAAAGTTCCTATTAACTACTTCCTGAGTTAAATCAGTATTTACTTCAATAGAAACATATTCACCATCAAGTTTACAAAGTAAATCTACTTCATTTTTCTTATTAACCCTATTATCATCTAATAAATCATTAGGATATAATTTAATTACTTCAACTTTTTTCTTAAGAGTTACAGATAATAATAAATTTAATCTTTCTAAGTGATTTGCATCACCAAAAATAAGTTTGAATACTCGGTCATAAGTTAAAGGTATAACCTCATCATCATTTAATACTCTTTCATATACATTAACCATAATTTCTCCCTCTAAGGTACTAACAAGGTACTATTCTTGAGTAATAGCCAGTTCCAATCTATTACCAAGAACGATACATTCTTTTCCCTCTATTATATTATTAGTTAAAAGTTTCAAATTTCCTTCTTTTTCCTACAATTTTCTCCAAAAAAATATAAATTTCTCGCAGAATGTAACAGAGTGTTAATGAATATAAAAAAAGACATTCATTACACTGCATATTCACATTATAATAGTTGTCCCTTCTACCCTATATCCTAAATACTTAAGTTGTCTAATTAATCTAAATACTGCGTCATCTTTCATCTTTGCTTCAATCATAATATCAATATCTCTATTATATACTTTAATCATATCTAGAAACTTTACAAACTCTTTTATATTAACATAGTCATTATGAGCACGATATTCTTTTCTATTTTTAGGAGATGAAAAATGTACTTTAGGAATACCTTCAAAAGTATTAAATATATATTCTAAGTAATTTCTAATATCCACTCCCCCTTTATTACACATATAATGATGATAATCAAGTACTATCTTACAATTTATACTTTTAGATATATTAATACAGTCCATAATATCATATATCTTATCATCATTCTCAATTAATATCATATCTTGAATATCTTTATCAAGCAATTTAAAATTACTAATAAATCTTTTAATCCCCTCTTCCTTGCTTATAGTCTTACCACCTATATGAAATATTAAATTAGATTTAAATTTCATTAACTTAAACATATTATGATAAATTTTACATATATTAATAGTGGATTTAACTACCTCTTCATTGACACTATTAAGTACATAATAAGGATCAATATGCATATCTACTCTTATATTATTTTTCTTAATAATATCTCCTATTCTTTTAAAGTAATTCTCATACTTAGTTAAATCTATATCAACATTAGGGTGAGATATAAGTGGAATTATATTAGATGATAATCTATAAAAATATATATCATTACTAATATTATATTTTAATATATTCTCTAAACTATTAAAGTTACTAATTATAACTTCATTTAGTTTATCATACCCACTACTTCCTAACTTCTTAAAATGAGTATACGTAAGTAAACTAGATGAAGATTCATCTAAGGCATTAGTAATACATGCATACCCTAATCTAACTTTCATACAATCACCTTTATTATTATAAGTAGAAAGGAGTTTTTTATGACTTTAAAAAAAGATAAAATTATAAGTACTATAGGTATAGTTATACTATGTTTCTTATTTCATTTTATATATGAATGGTTCCCTAGTACCATAACATCTATATTCTTTCCTGTTAATGAATCGATATGGGAACACATGAAATTATTTATCTCACCTATATGTTTTTATGGAATAATAGACTATATTATACTTACTAAGACTAAAGTACCTTTTAATAATTTCTTACTTAATATATTAGTTACGTCTATAAGTAGTATTATTATCTATCTAATTATATTTTTACCAGTATATAACTTAATTGGTGAGAACATGTTCTTCAGTATAACACTCATGATTATAGTTATAATTATATCGCAGATAATAAGTTACTATATACTAAAACTAAATCATATAAAGTACGCTAATATAATTAGTTTAGTATTAATAATATTAATCTATATATTATTTGGATATCTAACATATCACCCTATTCATAACTATATATTCTTAGATAAACATCATAATATATATGGTATTAATGAATATAATATCTAATATATTTAATTAGGTGATTAAATGTTAGCCTATAGAATTACTACTGATTTAAATGAATTAAAGTATTATCAAAATAATAAGATTTATTATGATAATGAGCCAATATTTAATATAAATAATAATTCTCTTTATAAAGTAAATACATTTCCTAATAAAGATGGAATATATAAGTATTTTTATTACTATCCTACAGATGCATATGAAATAGCCAAATTAGTATTAAAACTAAATCATAGTATAGATAACATATATATACTAGAATATAACTTAGATAATAAAGAAATAATTAATAAAGTAGGATTTGGTAATTATAGAAGATTAGTTAGAAAAGACTATGTACCAATACATAAGCAATATAAGATATATCCCTATTTAAATAGTACATATCCTGTATTAGAAATAAGAATGAAGGTAGATAATAAAATAAGTCCTACAGGTAATATATATAGTATAGATAGAAATACTTTAATACCAACTAAGTTAAATAAACAAAACAAACTAAGAGAATATATACTATATAAGATATACCTAGAAAAAGTACTATCAGACTTTAATATAAATTATCCCCATGATGAAGATGGAATAATGATTATATCTAAGCATGAAGGTAATATTAAAAAGTTAGTTATACCAAAAAAATATCAAAGCCTTATTTGTTAGCTTTGATATTTTATTATATGTTTTTATAACGCAGACTTAGGTAATACGATGACAGGACGGACTGCAATTTGAGCTCCATAATTATCTGAATACCGAGGGCCACCTTCACCAAGTTGTCCATCACCCTGTACAACCCATAAATTCTCCGAACTACTAGGTGTCATTGTCCAATACCACCAATAACTGCTATTATACATCCATGTATCTTTAATTCTTTTACCAGTTTCAGCAGGACAATAAGGACCTCCACAAGGATAATATTCAAAATCTTCAAATTCAAAATTATCATCTATTTCACTCTTAGTGATTAATCTTGCCTCAAGTACTGCTGGGGCTTGTGCAGATGCCCAAGCATCTACTACATATTTTACTTCTGATTTAGCATAATCTACTGTACATCCACTAGTTCCACTAGTTCCACAAGTTTCACTTGTATAATATGCCATACCTCCATAACCTTTTCTATCATATGCTTGTTGATAATATGATACACTTGTATCCCGTGTTACATACATATTCACATGGTTATTTTCTGTTCCAACTCCACCATATGTATTCACTTCCTGTACACTCAACGGTTCTGCTTTTAGGAGTGTTAATGTTGAATCAGATGCATCTGAATCTTTAATTACATAATAATCAACATTATTATACGTAACTTCATCTCCAATAGAATATGATTTATAAGATACAGTTTCTTCTTTGCCATATGTATAACCCTCAACATTTCTACCATTAACTGTACATCCTGCTAGATATAATGAAGAATCACTTTTAATTTGTGTAGTATCACATACTACTTCATTTCCTGAGTATTCTATTGTTAATTGTGATACCTCTGTTGGAAATTTACCTGTATCTAGTAGATACCCTGCGATTGCTAACTCGATGCTTCTACCGTAAGCATCAACACTTCTTTTATCTGCTGATATTCTTGCCTTTTTAATAATATTCATAACAAGTGGTGTAACTATTAGAGCAATTATTGCCATAATTACTAGTGTTGCAATTAACTCTATAAGAGTAAATGCTTTTTCTTTTCTTTTAATCATCTTTTACCTTCTTTCTTCAAAATTTCATGGTTCTATTTTTAGTGTATACCATGAACACACTTTTTATACATTCATTATTCCTATCTTGCCTCACCTTACCTTCTGATATTAGTTTACTAAAAAAAAAAAAAAAAAAAGTCAACCCTATATTGAATTTTTTTCAAAATATCTTACATTTTACTTATCATGAATAATTATATGTAATCTTTTCTTTCAACCAAAAGTATTCTTTTGTTTCAAAATTACATACAAATATATCTTTATGGTATATGTAGAATATACACAATAATTCTCTTAAGTGTTTGTTAGTCTTAATACATGCATAGCTTTTAGTAATCTTAAGAGTAGTGTCATCCCCTATTGTGTATATATTATTATTACATTTCATATCATATTTCTTCTCTAAATAATTCTTAATTATTGAATCATTAAAGAAGTAGCACACATTATGATATATACTAAACCCATAGTTATAATTTTCTCTTTTCATATATTTTAAGTTTTCTAACATTGAGTATAAGTACTTATCATTTTTCTTATAAAATTCTTTCTTTATTACAAATAAATAGTATTTCATATTATCACCACTTTGATTATATGAAATACTATTGTCGAATTCTGTTTCTTTTTCTTATTTTTTAATTAAGTTATATACTTTTTTATAAATAGAGGCTATATCATAGTTTGCATACTCTAACACATCATCGCTACAAGCACTAATACCAAAAGACTCAACATTAATAATATTATTATAATCAGTTATTTTAGTATAATGTAATGCGGTAGATGCTTCTATTACAATTATCTTTTTATCCTTTAGAATACTTTCTTTATACTCTTTAGTTTGCTTTAAGAATATATCTAAACTAGGCATACTTACTACTCTAACATTGATGTTATTCTTTTCCATTGCATAAGATATTTTTAATGCAGTTATTAAATCTGTTCCTGATGCAACTAATGTTGCAGAAAAATTCTCTTGTTCTCTTATTACATATCCACCTTTTTGCGTATTAGTCGCACTAGTATTAGTTATATTAATAGTATCCCCTCTAGATATAATTAGCGCAGAAGGATTATTATGTAATAGTATTGATTGATAAGATCCTATTATTTCTTTTAAATCTACTGGACGATATACATCTAAGTTAGGTATATCTCTTAACATAGTTAATTGTTCTACTGGTTCATGTGTTGGGCCATCTTTTCCTATATCTATAGAGTCATGCGTAAGTATATAAGTAACTGGTAAATTCATAAGTGCAGACATTCTCACTCCTGGTTTTAAATAGTCAGAGAATGCTAAAAATGTTGATGTAAATGGTCTAAAATTAAGAAGAGCAAGACCATTTGATATTGCAGATGATGCATGTTCTCTAACACCATAATGAATGTTTTTTCCTTTGTAATTATTTAGTTTTATATCACTACTATCATCTATGTATGTTTTAGTAGAACTACTAACATCCGCACTACCACCAATAAATGCTGAAATATTATTTGATATCATTTTTATTACATATTTATTAATATCACGTATTGATTTATCATTATTATTTTCCCAATTAATATTACTAATATCATAAGTTTCATTTTCAAAGAAAAACTTGATATCTTTATATTTTGTATCTAGATTAGGTTTAATTTCTTCATTATATAAATTAATAGAGTTATTATACTTATCTCCTACTCTAGTTGCAATAAAACTAATTAAATCTTGCTTTTTATCTTCATCTACATAAAAAGGTTCTTCTTCTATAGATAGTTTCTTCTTTAACTGAGATAAATCTTCTTTGGATAATGGTCCGCCGTGTACTTCCTTAGTATCTTGTAACAATGATCCATATCCTAGATGAGTTTTAATTTCAATAAATGCGGGTTTCTTACTTCTTTTTGCTTTAGTTATTTCTAAATTAAGTTGTTTAATACTATTACCATCACTTACTTTAAAAGTATCAAATCCGAGTGCGGCAAATCTATCTATTACTGATTCTTTAAATGTATTATCAGTTGTACCATCTAAACTCATATTATTAGAATCATATAAAATAATTAGATTATCTAGTTTTAATGTACCAGCAAGTGAACAGGCTTCATAACTAATACCTTCCATTAAATCTCCATCACTTACCAAAACATAAGTATTAAAGTCAATTAATGATTTTCTATTATTTAGTTTAGATCTTTCATTTAATATCTTCTTTCCTAAAGCAATCCCTACTGCAGTAGCTAATCCTTCTCCAAGTGGTCCTGTTGTACATTCTACGCCAGGTGTAGTTTTATATTCTGGATGTCCTGGAGTCTTAGATTTAATACTTCTAAATTGTTTTAAATCAGTAAGTGTTAAATCATACCCACACATAAATAGTGTTGCATAAAGAAGCGCTGAACCATGCCCTGCAGACATTATGAATCTATCTCTATTATACCAAGTAGGATTAATAGGATTAATATTTAAATGATACTTATATAGTGTATATATGATTGGAGATGCAGAAAGTACAATACCTGGGTGTCCACTATTAGCCTCATTAATCATATCTAGTGCGAGTGTTTTAATATTAGCTAGTGTTTCTCTATCCATAATACCAACCTTTCTATTACTACTTTTACTAATTATATCATCTTTTATTAAAATAATAAATACATTTTTCTTGAACAAACGTTTGACAACTGTATATTTGTTTGTTATAATATTGACGGTTGGTGATATTATGGAAAGTTTAACTGAAAGACAAAAAGAAGTATTAGATGTAATAAAGAAGTATATTGCAACTAATGGCTATCCTCCTACTGTAAGAGAAATAGGAGATGTTTTAGGGCTTACTAGTCCTGCTACTACACAAGCACACTTTGATAATCTTGTTAAGAAAGGTTATATTAGAAAAAAGGATAACCTAAATAGAACTATTGAGTTACTTGTTGAAAATGAGTATTTAAATAAGAATGATGATATAGCTACTATTCCATTACTTGGTAAAGTAACTGCAGGAAATCCTATTGAAGCAATTGAAAATCCTAATAATTTCTTTACTATTCCTACAAGTTTTATTCCAAGAGGAAAAGAATTATTTGCTCTTACTGTAGATGGTGAGAGTATGATTAATGCTGGAATACTTGATAATGATGTTGTTATTATTGAAAAAGCAAATCGCGCTAATAACGGAGATATTGTTGTTGCGATGAATGATGATAACGAGGTTACATTAAAAAGATTTTATAAAGAAAAAGATCATTTTAGGCTTCAACCTGAAAATGATACTATGGATCCTATTATATTAAATAATGTAACTATACTAGGAAAACTAGTTGGATTATTTAGAAAATTTTAAAGACTTCGGTCTTTTTTTATATTCCTGTATCTGGTGCGTTAGGTATATCATCATTACTTACAGGAACAGTCACATTTTCTTTTTCCTTAATTGTAAGTTTGCCACTTCTTGGATAAAAATATACTCTACCATTTGTATAATCACCTATTGCCATTGAACCTAATGTAATAAGTTGTGAATCACTTATACTATCTTTCTTTTTAATTACTGGAGTAACTTTATAAGTTCCTATATCCTCTCCTTCTTCTCTTTCAAAACTTATATCAAACATATCTGTTATATTATTTGTATTTTCATTATGCATAACTACTTTATATTCAAATTCTGGGTCCTCATCTCCTTTTACTTTAGTTGCATCTAATACATAAACAAATATGGCAGTATAAATTTCATTTCTTACAGCATAAGAATTACTATATTTTCCAATTCCAGTTACTCTTTCCCAAATATATCCTGAATTACTCATGCCTTCTGATGTATTCTTCCATTCAGTTAGTTCATCATCATTAACTCTTCTATCTCTAGTAAACGCATATTCTCTTACATAATCAACACCTTCTACAAGTTCATCCGATACTTTTATTGCTTTTGGGCTAATTAAATTATTACTCCAATAAGAATTACCATCATACCATTTATAAATAGGATTTCCCGATACATAATCATTGATATCTTCGTAATCTACTGCTTTAACTTGAAAACTAAAACATAACAATATACTTATTAATAAACTAATAATTGCCTTTCTCATATAATCACCTATATTATCTTGAACATGTTCAAGATTATTATACGAATGATTATATAAGATAAATGTCGATATATAATTGGATAGAACAAAAGTCAAAATAAATTTTGACTACTGCTTACCTCACGGTAAGCATTTT
>CAMVPJ010000035.1 GCA_947169395.1 uncultured Caryophanales bacterium | reverse complement strand
GACATTTTCCTGGAATAACACTTAAGACATTATCATAGAATAATCATACTTTTTATTAATTTTTAATCAAAAATACTTGCAATAATTTATTAAATAGTGTATATTGCTTATGTACAACTATAGTTTGTCTCATATTTTTTATTTTTTATAATATATATCGAATTTCTATGATAGGTTTTTTATTTATTATAGTTGTACATTAAAAGAGATTAAAATCTAGCCTTTAATCTCTTTTTTCTATTCTTTTAGTAATATTATAGAATTCTATGTTATCCATAGTTTCATATATCTTATAATTAAACTCTATACTATTTTTTAATGTATGTTCATATACTTTATTATCATTTAATGATACATATGTAATAGTATTACCTAATCTATTAGTAATAACATATTTATCTAATGTATCTTGATTAATTATAATCATTTGCCTCTTATATTCACTTAATATAATAGGCATATTACTTAGTTTACCTTTAATATATTTCTTTTTATTCTGTATCTTAGTTCTTTCCTTTAAAGATGCAATATCTACTACTTTAGCGCTTACTTCTACACTAAACTTAGTAGGTATAAAGTTAGTATAATAAACTTTATTACTAATCTTTATTTTATGATTACTTTTATCTTTATTTAAATATACTCTATAAGTATGAATATACTTCTCAGTAATATTATATACATAATAGTAATCATTATCTATACTTATTATTTTACCCTTACCAATACTATGTTTTTCTTTTAATTCACGTAAGAATCTATTTTTATAAATATTAATAAAACTTTGTGAATCTAATTTAACTATATCAGTTAATTTAATTCTTTTCTTTAAAGATATTACTTTAGTATTTTCAAAGTTAAAAGCATAACTAGTACCATTAATTATAAATATATGTTTACTTTTAATACTATAATATACTTGATGTGTATATAAGTTATATTCATCTAAATCATATACATAGAATGTTTTATTATCATACTTAATAATATCTCCAATATCATAATAGAAATTAGATTTTTTAAGTACTTTAGATAATTCTTTATTCTTATATTTATTATTTAATACTATTAATCTTTTAATAATTCTATTCATATCTGAATTATCAAGTGTATCAATCTTTCTAATTATTCTATCATTTGTTAATATATGTACTTTACTTAAATAAACATAACTATCTTTATTTAGTGAATATTTATCTTTATCAAGCAAGTACTTATTAAATATATTAGTAGTTGTACCAGTACATGATAATGCATAATACTTGCCTCTTTTCTTACTTATTATTATGTAAGGACCCTCTCTATGTCCTAGTGGAATAGATTCTTCTTCTATATCACTACTATATCTTTTAGCCCACACAATATCTTTTTTATGATATGTGTTTTTATTATGTGCAAAAAAATTTGCGATAATCTTTAGTATGTTCATATATTCCTTTCTAAATTAGAATATTAATTATTATATTCTAAATAATCGCAATTCTCTAATTTATAAAGGGAATAATCATTATTAGTAGACACACCTTCAAAGTATTCTCTTATATATAGACTCACTCCAGCATGTGTGACTATAAGAATATTTTGATTTTTGTACTTAGTTGTAATCTCATCAAGAAAGTTAAATATTCTACTTTTAAAATCAATTATGTTTTCTATACCTAACTTAGTATCAGGACTATTGAAATCAATACTCTCTTTTATTTCGCTTTTTAATTTACCTTATAATACTCCGTTACATAATTCAATTATTCTATCATCAGTAATAATTGAATTATGTGTGATTAATTGTGCGGTAGCATAAGCACGTTTTAGTGGACTAGAAAACACTTTATCAAACTTAATATTAGATAGTTTCAAAGATAAATATTTTGCTTGTTTAATACCAGTTCCATTTAATTCTATATCCATTCTACCTTGATATCTTTTTTCTAAATTCCAATCAGTTTGTCCATGTCTTACAACTATAATCATATATACTCTCCTTTATAATATTAGGGGGGATTGCTTTGGAAGATTAAACATATTATTAATTATCACAACAACTCTCACCTCACATTTTATCATAAGTATAACTAATAATAAATGTATTAATCTCCCTCTATATATATTATTAGTTAAAACTTTCAAATTTCCTTCTTTTTCCTACAAATTTCTTAAAAAAAATATAAGTCATACTTATATCTTATCTATTTGTTCCTTGGTTAATCCAGTAATATTAGCAATATCATCTACTTTATAATTAGCTTTTTTCATCTTCTTAGCAATTTCTAATGTAGTTTCTTCTACTGCATCTGCAACTGCATATTCAATATTTGCTTCATATGCTTCTTTTAAGAATTCTTCCCTGTCATAAGCAACTATTACATCATCTTCAAAACTATATTTCTTCACAATATCACTTATTCCTTTCAAGACTTGATTTCGCTTGCCAATTTTTTCTAACATTTTCTCTTCATAAATGCCGATTATTCCAACCGCAATCTCAAAGTCACTTAATTCATTTATGTTTTTATTGTAACATAAATCTCTATAAGTTGAAACATTGATATTGATAATTTTTACCATATTCGTTAATTTAAAATTTGGATCTTCATCATCATTAAGTGAAAAACTAACATATGGTTTGTTATTAGTATTCTTTGTATTTAAATTAATCTGAATATAATACTTTTTAGCTTTTCTAATTCTTTCTCTTTCTTCTTTAGATAGTTTTTTATCTGGTTTATGACTAGCAGATGCTAATCTAAATATAAACTCAACATTTCTATCTATCTCATAAGCATTATAGACAGTATTAACCTCTACATTAACATAATCAAACTCTCCTATCTTACAAACTAAATCTACATATTTTTTCTGATTCAATCTATAATCACCTATAAGTTCATTATTAAGAATCTTTATTACTTTAACATCCTTATCAAGGATACTTGAAAGTAAATAATTAAGTCTTTCTAAATGTTCAGTATCTACATAAACTTTCTTAAATAAATTATCTGACATAAGTGGTACTACCTCTCCCTTAGCTAGACGAATACCTCTTAAACTTCCTTCTCTTTGTTTAGGTTTTATACTATTCATAACATCAATCCTTCCTTTCAAAAATTGCTGCAGCACATCAGTTATATCAAATCTAAAAAGATTACGCAAATATTAGTTTTTCAAGTTTAACACGATAAAAATAACAATATTTTATAATTTACAAGTAAATTCTTATTATCTGTAATTACTAGATTGTAATCCATCAAAAAAAGTAAAATTGAAAAAACACAAAAAAACTATATCTTTTGGTGTTATTACCTAAAATATAGTTTTATTTTTCTTTACTCTTAAGTCTTTCTGCTAGTAACTTTATCTTATTGAACCTATGATGTAATCCAGACTTAGTAATACTAGTACCAGTTTCCATAGTCATAATACGACTTAACTCGGTTAGAGATTCTTCAGGATACTTTAATCTATAATCTGCTGCCTCTTTTACTTTCTCATCAAGTAATTCATAGGCATCTTTCTTTATAATATAATTAATATCATCTACTTGATTCTTCGCACTTTGAATAATCTTATCTACATTAGCTTGTTCACAATTATTAATTCTGTTTATTTTATTATTACGATTACGATATATTCTAATATTCTCATAATATAAAAGAGCATTAGTAGCTTTAATAATTCTTAAAAAATCAGTAATCTTTTCAGACTCTTTTATATATACAATATACCTAGAATCTCTTTTTAATATCTTACTATTAAGATTATAACTATCTAATATATCATTAATAAAGTTAGCATACTCCTCGTTATCAAATGAAAACTCCATATGATACTGCGATGTTTTAGGATCATTCACACTACCACATGCAAGAAACAACCCTCTAATATATGCTCTTTTAGTATCTTCATCATCTATTAAATAACTATTAGGAACAATACTATCTAACGATAAGTCTTTAATAATATTATCTACATTCTTATATACTTCAAGACCATATATATAATTCTTATTATAATTATAACCCTTTTTAACAGATACTCTAATTAGTGCATCATAATTATTTTTTAGTCTATTAAATATAAGTCTAGCAATTGCTGCATTTTCTGTAGTTATATTAAGTTTACTACTACTATCAATAGAGTTTTTAAGTAACCCCGATAACTCTGATAGTTGTTCTAACTTAGATAATTCTGATTCAACTAATTCATTTTTTATTCTACTTGTAAAAGACATAGAATCACCTAATTATTCATTGCATAAAAGAATATATGAAAACCAAGTTTTAATGAATTATGTCTAATCATATTATTATAGATAGTTACTAAATCATCTCCTATTACTTGCATATCATAGTTTTTAAAGTTCTCGCTATCAAATATAACTGGATCCTTTTGTTCTAATGTTTTATATTTATCAGCCATAGATGCATCTATATAACCATTGTTCGCAATAACTACATCTACTTTTCTTTTCTTAAGATATTTATTAAGCATCTTAACATGATCAGTTACTGTAAAGCCATCAGTTTCACCTGGTTGTGTGACTATATTACAAGTATAAAGAATTTTAGCCTTGCTTTTAGACATTGCATCTACTATATCATCACAAATTAAATTTGGAATAATACTAGTAAATAGGCTACCCATACTAAGAATAATTAAATCTGCATTCATAATTGCATCTATAGCCTCGCGAGTAGGAGTTGCTTTTTCCTTATAGTATACTCTTTTAATAGTACGTCTATCTTTAGTAAGTTGTTCCTCACCTTCAATAACAGTACCATCCATCATCTCACCCATTAGAGTAACATTATCCTCTGTAAGTGGTACTACCTTACCTTTTAAATTAAGTATTTTACTAAGAGCCTCTATTCCTTCAGATAGACTACCTGTCATCTCTTCTACAGCAGTAAGTAGTAAATTTCCTACTGCATGACCATTTAAATCACTAGTAGTTTTAAACCTATAGTTAAATAATTGTTCAACTAAAGGCTCTGTTTCTGAAAGTGATACAAGCACCTTTCTAATATCTCCAACTGCAGGAATATTAAACTCTTCTCTAAGAATTCCTGTACTACTACCATTATCACATACTGATACAATAGCAGTTATATCTAGTGGATATTGTTTTAAACCATTAAGTAAATAAGATAATCCACTACCTCCACCTAATACTGCAACTTTCTTTTTCATTTAATCACCTACACATTAAATCTAAAATAGCAAATATCTCCATCTTGCATTAAGTATTCTTTACCTTCAAGACGTACTTTACCTTTTTCTTTTACTATTTTCTCATCTTTATATTCTTCTAAATCTTTATAACTCATTACCTCTGCACGAATAAATCCACGTTTAAAGTCAGTATGAATTATACCTGCACAATCAGGTGCTTTCATTCCATCTTTGAATGTCCATGCTCTAACCTCATCCGTACCTGATGTAAAGAATGTCTTTAAACCAAGTAAACTATATGTTGCTTGAATTAGTTTATCAAGACCACTAGAATCAACTCCTAAATCATTAAGTAATTCCTTTTTATCAGCATCATCTAGTTCACATAACTCTTCTTCAACCTTTGCACAGACACTTATTACTTTAGATCCTTCTTTATTAGCATACTCCCTAACTAATTTTAAATATTTATTATCACTATTACTAAGTTCATCTTCACTTACATTTGCAACATAAATAATAGGTTTAGCAGTTAATAAATTATAAGGTTTCATTATTAATAATTCATCTTCATCTAAATCAAGACTTCTAACTGCTTTATTATTTTCTAAGCATTCTTTTAATTTAGTAAGTAGCGCAACCTCTTTTAATCCTTCTTTATCTTTAGACATTTTAGCCTTCTTCTCTATTTTAGAAAGCCTAGTTTCTACGATATCTAAATCTGCAAGTATTAACTCTATTCCAATAATCTCTATATCACGAATAGGATCAACAGTAGATTCAACATGAATTATATTTTCATCATCAAAACATCTAACTACTTCACATATTGCATCTACTTCTCTAATATGTGATAAAAACTTATTACCTAATCCTTCTCCAGCATTAGCTCCTTTAACAAGCCCTGCAATATCAGTAAATTCAAAAGTAGTTGGAACTAAACTCTTAGGTTTATATAAATCATTTAAAAAATCTAATCTATAATCTGGTACCATTACAACCCCAACATTTGGTTCAATGGTCGCAAATGGATAATTTGCAGCTAATATATGTTTTTTAGTAATTGCATTAAATAAAGTACTCTTTCCTACATTAGGTAATCCTACTATTCCCGCTGTTAAACTCATAATTAATACATCTCCTTTATAACCATTAATATTCTACTATATTTTAAGTATTATTACAATAAAAAAAGGTATTAAATAATACCCAAATTAATGTCACATTCTTTTATAGACACTGCTCAATATAATTATTCTCATCCCCTATAATGACATTACATTATAATTATACCAACTATAGAAATTGACACAATACATAATCTTAATAAAATGGAAAAAAGTGGTTATTAGAGTGTAAAGAAGTGTAAAGTATAATAAAAAACAATGCATATTACATTGTTATACTTGTATTAAATCCTAGTGGTAAGCCTATTAAATACCATCCTACTATTATTACAAAATAGATTAATGTAAGTAATATAATAGTTGGCATCATTTTCTTCATTGTACTAAATATAGAGGTATTCATACTTGAATCTTCTTTATATAAGAATCCTATTGCGATTATCAAATATAAATAGATTGGTGAGAATAACTTACCTGCTGCATCTCCTGCTACAAATAATGTTTGAGCAAAAGATGGAGTAATATTCGCACGCATTAATACTGGTACAAATATAGGAGCAATTATATTCCATTTCGTAAGTGTTAGAGGCATAAGTATTGATATAAATATAATAGCTATAAACACTACAAATAATAATGGTACACCACCAAAGTTTAAACTACCTATAAAGTCAACTACATTAGTTGCAATTACACTACCTATATTAGACCATTCAAGTAATCCTAACATAATTGATGAGAAGAATAATAGTACAAATATATATCCAGTATTTTCAAATGATTTAGTAAGTGAATTAGTAGTATCATTACTATTTCTAATATTACCTGATATTCTTCCATAGATATAACTACATATTATTGCAAGTCCTACAATTATCAACATATATCCATTACCAAAGGCTGAATCTTTACCAAATACTCTAGCTATATATACTTTATATGTATCATTAAGCAGTATTCCTGAGAAAGGTAACCCTGGAATTATTGAATAGATAACTATACCTAGTAATACAGAGCCGACTATTAATGATGTAAATAATGCTTTTCTAGATAAGTTGTACTTATCTTTTTCATCATATCTTAAGAACTTCTTAACTAATAACTTCTCTATTAAAAATGTTGCAGATAATGTTAATATTACTACACTTACTATTGATATAAAATATGTAGAAAATAAATTATATGTATAAGATGAATCAATACTAGTTGCAGACTTAGTAGTAATTAGTCCTAGCATATAATCTTGATAATTAGGTACTAGTCCTACACCATATCCTATAGATAAACCTAAGAACATAGTAATAATACCAAGTGCTGGATTCTTACCCAGTAGTTTATAAGATACTGCCGCAAGAGGTATCAATAGTGTATAACTAAAATCTCCTAGTATAGTTGATATAACACCAATAAATACAAATATTAAAGTTACATACAATGACTTAAGTTTAGTAAGTGGCCTTAATATATGTTTTAATAAACCACTAGATTCTAACATTGATACTGCCATTAATGACATAATTATATAGATAATTGAATCCATTAATGAAAAATTAATAATAGAATTATTAAGTATATATTTAATACCTTCTTTACTAAATATATTATTAACTGTTACTATTGATGTTTCAAGAGTTCCTGCTTCTGTAATATCACCACTTACCTTAAATAAGTTAAGGATAAAACTTACTAAAGCAATAACCAAACACAAGAATATAATAGTAACAATTGGACCTTGTTTCTTTAAATTTCTTTTAAATTTATTTGTTTTATTTGCCATAATGCCTCCTAGATACTTACTACTTTCTTCAATTTTTTATTAAAATCTATTCTAGATAGCATAATAGATCTACCACAATTATTACATTTTATTTTTATATCTGCACCAACTCTAATTATAGTCCATTCGTTAGAACCACATGGATGCTGTTTTTTCATAATTACTATACTACCTAATTTATAATCTTGCATTATGAATCACCACCTGTTTATAAGGAATAGATATATTATTCTTATTAAATGTATCTACTATTTTCCTTTTTAATTTACGTGATAAAGCTATCGAATTAGAATAATCAGATTTAATTACTAATCTAAATTTTAATCCAGAATCACCTATATCATTTAATCCTAGTATATCTACCTTTTTAACTCCTACTTCTTTTTCAAAGTCAGCACATATTTCATTAATTACTTTATCAACTTTATCTAGTTTAGAATCATATGATACTTCTACATCTACTATCGCATTACTGTCATCCATACTGTAATTAACTAGTTCAATTATATTTCTATTAGATATTATTTTAACTTCACCAGTATAAGCACGAATTCTAGTAGTACGAAGAGATGTAGCGATTACTTCTCCTTTAAAAGATGATATCTCTATCCAGTCTCCAATATTATATAGTCCTTCAAATACAATTGAAAATCCTGATATAATATCCTTAAGTAAATCTTGTAAGGCAAGACCTATAACTAAACTAAATACCCCTAAGGATGCAATAAATGATTTAGTATCAATACCAAACTCTTCAAGAATTATAGTTAAAGCAATAAAAAGAATAAAGCATCTAACAATATTACTGATTAGATTAACTATACTCTTTTGTCTTTTAATAGGTACTTTACTAGTCTTAATAAATAATAATTTACCAACTATTTTTTTAGAAATAGTAACTAATATTAGACTAACTAATATTACTGATAAAACCTTAATTAAACTATAATTAATAGTCATTATAAATCTCCTAGATTAATAATCTCTAGTATTCTATTTAAATCTGCAACATTTTCAAAAGATATAATTAGTTTACTATCTTTAATCTTAACTTTAGTATCTAGCCTATCTTTTAATACTTCTTCTAGATGAGCAAACTCACTACGAGATGGAATACGTTTACGATTAATCTTAACTTTCTTTTCACTCTCTTGAGATTTAGCTTCAACTTCTCTTACAGGAAGCTTATTCTCAGCAATATCACGTGCCATCTCTATAATCTTATCATCACTCTCTAGTTTACTAAGCACTCTAGCATGTCCCATACTAATCTTCTTAGTTACAACCATATCCTGTACTTCTACAGGAAGTCTAAGTAACCCTAAAATATTAGTAACATGACTTCTACTCTTACCTACTTTTTCACTTAGTTGTTCTTGAGTTAAATGTAAGTTGTCAATTAATGATTTATAAGCCTTAGCTTCTTCAATCGCACTTAAGTTTTCTCTTTGTAAGTTTTCTAAAAGCGCAATCTCCATCATTTGTTCATCATTTAAATTACGGATAATAGCCGGAACTCTATCTAATCCTGCCATCTTTGATGCACGAACTCTACGTTCACCAGCAATTATTTCATACCCTTTAATGCTTTTCTTAATAATAATAGGTTGAAATACACCGTGTTCCTTAATAGACTTTGCAAGATCCATTAGCGCATCTTTATCAAATACTTTTCTTGGTTGATAAGGATTAGGTCTTAATTCATTAATACTAACTTCAATAATTTCTTCCTTATCTGTTGTTTCATAAACATGTTTTTCGAAACTTTGTAAATCTAAATTCTCATTATTAAATAATTGTTCAAGTCCAACTCCTAGTGCCCTTTTCTTAGTTTCCATTTCTTGCAATCACCTCTTTAGCTAAATTGATATATGCTTCAGTTCCCCTACTTTTCGAATCATAAGCATGAATTGGTTTACCATGACTTGGGGCTTCTGATAATCTTACAAGACGTGGTATAATTGTATCATATACCTTATCCTTAAAGTAACTTTTTATCTCTTCAACTACTTCTAATCCTAAATTAGTTCTGTTATCAAGCATTGTAAGCAATACACCTTCAATATCTAAAGTTGGATTTAATTTCTTCTGCGCAAACATTATTGTATTTAGTAATTGCATTATTCCTTCAAGAGCAAAGAATTCACATTGTACAGGTATAATTACACTGTCTGATGCTGCAAGCGCATTAGTTGTAATCAAACCTAATGAAGGAGGGCAATCAAGAATAATATAATCAAAAGAATCACGTACTTTATTTAATTGATTTTTAAGTTGTAATTGTGCGACAAACTCTGGATTAGATCTAGACATGTCTATTAACTCCATATCTATACCTGCTAAATTTATTGATGCAGGAATAACATATAAATTCTTAAACGGAGTCTTAATTACAACATCCTTTAATTCTGCCCTATCTACTAATAATTCATACACACTAGCTTTGTTTTCTCCTTTATTAACTCCAACTCCAGTTGTACTATTGCCCTGTGGATCTAAATCTATTAATAATGTTTTTTTACCAAGCAATCCTAAGGAGGCTGCTAAATTTATACTAGAAGTAGTCTTTCCTACTCCACCTTTCTGATTTACAAATGCTATTATTTTTGCCATATAATCACCTTTTTAAAACTTAATACCAATAATATATTATCACATTTTTTAAGATAAATCTATGATTTAAAAAATTTTCAGCAAAAAAGAGTAAATTCTAAAAATTTTTCTTCGCAAAGATTTTTTGATATA
>CAMVPJ010000034.1 GCA_947169395.1 uncultured Caryophanales bacterium | reverse complement strand
CGTTGAAATATAAGGCTTAGGGAGTTTTTAACATCTAAAAACTGTCAAAGTCAGGAGAATACCACATTTTTAACTTTTATACAAATAAAAAGAAGCATTAATACTTCTAACTATTCAGATTATATTCCTTACATACTTTATCTAATTCTTTAATCATATTATCTACTTCATCAAAATCATTTAATCTAGCTCCTGATGCATAAATATGCCCTCCACCATTAAAGTGTGTGGCAACATCATTTATAATTGGACCACGTGATCTAATTGAAGCACGAATCTTATCTATATTCTTATCATAAGCATAAATTACCCAACTAATCATTTCTTCCGTATAGTTTAAGTAATTTACTATATTTGTCATAGTTGCTGCATCAGTACCTAGTTCATCTAACTTTTCTTGATTTAATATTAAATAGCCTAACTTATTATCTGTTATAGTCATATTAAGTATAACATAGCTTTGTAACTTCTTTTCCCCTATAGGCATAATATACATTTTCTCATAAAGACTAGTTATATCTATATTAGTTTCTTTAAGTAACCATGATACTAAATAGAATGTTCTATCGGTTGTATATGAATATAAGAATCTATTAGTATCACTAATAAGACCAATATAAAGTTTTTCTGCTCCTTCTTTATTTAGTTTAAGTGGAGTGTTATATACAAGTTCCATAACTAATTCAGAAGCACTTGACCTAGTATCTTCTACATACTCTATATCACAATATTCATCTACAATAGGATGATGATCTATCTTAATCTTTTTCTTAAATCTAGTAGGATCAATTCCATCTACTCTTTTTATATCAGGTGTATCTAATACTATCAATAAAGCATCTTCGTATAATGATTCATCAAACAAATCTAATTCACCTATATATTTATGACGTGATGCAGGAGTACCAACTGCATATACTTCCTTATTTGGAAAAGTATTTAATATTATCTCTTTTAATCCCAAAGTACTGCCTAATGCATCAGGATCTGGTCCTATATGACGAGCAAGTACAATTCTTTTATGTTTCTTAATCTCTTTATATATCTTTTTAAATACATTCATTATATCATCCAATCTAATTAAATTATACACTATTTTTTAGTAAAATAAAAGAGCGCTATCGCACTATTTTATTCTTTCATCAAGTTTAATACTAGCTTCTTTCATATCATCACCACGATAATATTTAACTTTAATAGTATCTCCTACATTATGTTTATAAAGTTCATATCTAAAGTGAGATGAATCTTCTATCTTTTTACCATCTACTTCAACTATAACGTCCCCTAATTGTAATCCAGCATTACTAGCAGGCTTACCTTGTTCAACATAACCTAGTAATGCACCATACTTAACATTCTTAGATATGTTTATATTATAGTAGTATTGTAAATTATAAGCATTTGATACATCTGCAAGTTGTACACCTAAGTAAGGTCTTTCAATCTCTTTACCATTTTCTAGTTTGTCTATAATTGCATTAACTGTTTCTATTGGTATTGAAAATCCCATACCTTCTACACCTTCGCCTACTAATTTAGAAGAGGTAATACCTATTACTTGACCTAATATATTACAAAGAGGTCCACCACTATTACCTGAGTTTATAGTTGCATCTGTTTGAATAGTTTCCATTATATATGAACCACTATCTAACTTTACATTAACCATTCTATTAGTACCAGATACAATACCTTTAGTAATAGTACCCATATATTCTTTACCCAAAGGAGCTCCTACTGTAAATACAGTATCTCCTATTTCTGCATCATCACTTTTACCAAGTTCAGCAACACTTACTACACTATCTGCATCTACCTTAAGCACAGCAGCATCGGTAAACTCATCACTGCCAACTAAAGTAGCTTCTACCTCATTACCATTTATAAAAGTAACAGTAATCTTACTAGCCCCAGATATAACATGGTTATTAGTTAAGATGTATGCATCATTACCTTCTTTTTTATATACAAAGCCTGATCCTGATGCAACCTGTAATCCACCAAATGTACGATTATTAACTGTTTCTACTTGAATGTATACAACAGAATCATATACTTTTTTTATTGCTTTCTTTAAATCACTTTTTTCTTCTAATGTTTTAGATGAAACAACTGTTTCTTTAGTTTTCTTATTAATTTCTACCTTACCACTTAAAAGTAGACCTAATAATACTATTATTACTATCATAAGTATAATTATGACTATTTTATAAATACTATTTTTATTATCCTTTTTATCCATAACATCATCTCCGTAATTAAATATACTACCAATTTGTGACATTTAAGTGAAAATTATTAATTATTTATTTTTCTTTTCTTGTGCCTTATATATGTATTTAAGAATAATACCAAGTGGCATAAACTTAGAAGCTAAATAACCTAGTTTAATTCTAAATCCTGGTATAATGATTCTTTTTCTTTTAAACATTTTATTAAGTGCATAACTAGCTACATAATCACTATCAAGAGACTTTAAATTAAACTTAACATTAGCTACTTTATTAAACTCTGTATCTACAGGTCCAGGACATAATACACCTACGTATACATGACTATTATTTTTTTTAAGTTCATAATTAATAGCCACAGATAGATTATAAACATAAGATTTACTCGCATAATAAGTAGCCATTAAAGGACCAGGCTCGAACGCTGCAATAGAAGCAACATTTAGTATATAACCGCTATCTTTTTTAATAAAATCATTAAGAAATAGCTTAGTTAAAACATGCACACTCTTAACATTTAAATCAACCATATCAAGTTCTCTATCTAAGTTAGTATCATTAAACTCACCAATAAGACCAAAGCCTGCTGCATTAATTACAATATCAACATCCATTTCTTTAACCTTATTATATAGTTTATGACAGTTAAAAGTTGTCGAAATATCCATATCAATAATATCTACATTTACACTAACACTCTTCTTAATATCATCAAGTCTCTTCTTTCTTCTAGCAACAAGTATTAAATCATATCCACGACTAGCAAGTAAATAAGCAAAACTCCTACCTATCCCACTAGATGCCCCAGTTATTAATGCTTTCATATAATCACTATCCTTATAACTCAATTATATAGCAAAAAATAATAGAGGTCAATCTATTATTCTAATTTGCCAAAAACCATACGGTTGTTTACTAATTTTTAAGTATATCTTTTGCTTTACTTCTTATTCTTTGTATTGCATTATCTACTTGTTTATATTCAATATTAAGTAATTCTGTCATCTCTTTATTACTACATCCTGCAATCATAAGTTCAAATACTTCTGTTTCAAAAGGAGTTAGTTTTGCTCTAAGTTTAGACTCTATTTTTGCTTCATTATCAGTTGATAATATTATATTTAAAGGATCACTAATACTATCTTTTAAGAGTCTATCATTTACAATAATAGGATCATCATAAGATATTGATTCATTTAATATCTTATGTTTTTTTCTATGGGCAGATACTATTGCCGATATAACTCTTCTTTCAACACAGTTTTTAGCATATGTATAAAATACAGTATCTTCATGTTCACTAAATGTATCAACAGCATGACTTAAACCTACCATTCCTTCTTGTATTAGATCATTTCTATCTAATCCACAGTTATCAATATGTTTTTCTAGCTTGTTAACAATAGATACAACAAGTGGATAATATTTATTCATTACTATATCATTTGCTTCTTCTATATTCTCTGATACATAGTGTAGTAATTCATAATCATTTAAATCTTGATAATCCATAATTACCTCCTAGATTTTACTGCTTCAAATACTACTATTGCGGTTGCAACAGATGCATTTAGACTGTTTACCTCCCCAAGCATTGGAATACTAGCTATAAAGTCGCAAGACTCGCTAACTAGTCTACTCATTCCTTTACCTTCATTACCTACTATAATACAGGTATTACCTTTATAATCTATTTCAGCATAATCAGTACCAGCCATGTCAGTTCCTACTATCCAAAATCCATTCTTTTTTAGATAATTAATGGTATTTACTAAATTTGTAACTTTAATAATATTCATATTAAATACAGTACCTACACTAGTTTTAATAACTGTAGAATTAACTTCCACACTACGATTATCAGGAATAATAATATATTCTACTCCTGCAGCTTCACAAGTACGAATAATTGCTCCAAAGTTATGTGGATCTTCTATATGATCTAACATTACAACTAAGCTATTATTAAAATTAATATCTTTTAATTCTTTATATTTATAATCAATAATATCCATTACTATCCCTTGATGAACATAAGGAAACTTATTATCCATTTCTCTTTTTTTCATAGTTATCTTTTTATAATTTGATAACTTACTAGTAATTTCATTATCCATATTATCTTGAATATATATTTTATTTATTTTTATATTTCTTTTTATTACTTCTTCTGCAACATTTCTACCATATACTAACATATATCCTCCTATTTCTGCTTGTTATAATCATTTAATTTACTTAGTAATATATCTTTAACATTATTATAATTAACACCACTTACTTCATCTAATAAATCATCATAATCAAATTTATTTATTAAACTATATACTTCTAAAAAGTTAGGAAATATACTTAATAAGTATTCTTTATAATATGAATCATTATAATATTTATTGCACCTTTTAATTGATACTTTAATATCTAGTAAACATAGTGCATTTTCTAAATCAATATGATACATCATACTTTCTATAATACTATTATTATCTAATATATTACCTATAACTATCTCTTCATCAATAATAAATTCTTTAGTAATTAAACTATACATCTTTTCTTTAAATTGATTTACATCCCTAGTTTTAATTACCTTCTCTAATAATCTAGGATAAGCTGCATATAATAAGATGTTAGTATTATTCTCTTTATTAAATCTATTTACTTGATTAAGCATATTACATAAATGTTTATATTGATTAAGTGATAATAACTTATTATCTGGTAAATATATAACTAACTCATGACCTACTGATGCAATATGTATATTATTATCCCTAATTGCTTTAAAACCATCTCTTACATCATTTGGATGTATTTTATTTTCAAGCTTAGTATATATTTTATCATGTGTTATGTCACTATTATCAAATTGAGTATAAAAGATACTCTGTTTATCTGTAATTAGACTCACTCCTCTTACAGATTTATCTTGAGAGTATACTAAATAATCATATAAATTTAAACTTAAATTTTTATCCATAACATTAATCACTACCTAATATATAATTCATTATATCATTAATTCTATTATTATTGTTATTTAAATATAAATATCCTATTAATGCTTCCAATCCTGTTGCATTCTTATAAGTTATAATACTAGAATACTTAGGTTTATGATTATTCTTATGATTTCTTGCGCGCTTTACTATATCTAATTCTTCTTCTGTTAGATAATTATCTTCAACCATTTTAAGTAAGTATTTCTCTTGATTAGATGCACTAACATAGTTTATTGCTTCCTTTTGTAAATCATTTACCTTACCTATATTCTTTTTAACTAAATACTTTCTTACATATAATTCATATACACTATCTCCTAGGTATGCTAAAACAAGTGAATTTATACTATTCATATCTATCAAATGTAATCTCCTTTATATAACCATTCTTAATATCATTTAATATAATATTAAATACTTTATCATAATCTATCTCTCCACCTTTAATAAGGCATCCTCTTTTTTTACCTATAATATCTAATGTTTCTACAAATAAATCATCATTATAATTAGTTATACCATATCTTTCTTCTAACCTCTTAGGATATAATTTATATAAGGTATTTAATATATAATTAATAACTTGATTAATAGGTAATACTTCTTCTTTAATAGCAGTTAGACTTGCAAGATTATATGCGGTATCATCATCAAACTTAGGCCACAAGATACCAGGTGAATCAAGTAATTCTATATCCTTATCTACTCTAATCCAATCTAGATTTTTAGTAACTCCTGGCTTATTTCCAGTATTAACTATCTTTCTACCTACTAATCTATTGATTAGCGTTGACTTACCTACATTAGGAACACCTACAACAAGCACTCTAATCTTACGTGTAGATTTCATATTTTTTTCTTCCATCTTAGTAAATTCTAAAGCCATTAACTCTTTAGTTTTACTTACTAAATAATTTAATTTCTTATCAATAGTAAGATCAGTCTTAACAACCACATAACCTATACTCTCATAGTACTTAACCCATTTATCAGTTTCTACCTTATCACATAAATCATACTTATTCATAATAAGTATTCTTTTCTTATTACCAATATAGTTATCAATATCAATTATCTTAGATGACTTAGGCATTCTAGCATCTACTACTTCATACACTACATCTATTAGGTTGATATTCTCACTAATCAATCTTTTAGTTTTTGCCATGTGTCCTGGGTACCAGTTTATATTAGTTTTATTTTCATTCATCCCACTCAACTCCTTTTTAAAATCATTAAAATTATAGCATAAAAAAGGCAGATTTTGTACTAATCTGTCTAAATTTATAACATTTATATGTTCTTAAATATTATGTAATCAATTTTTTAAAATATTTGTTTGGTCATATGGCTAAATATAGTGTAAAGAATTACAATGACCTAAATTTTATTTTTTTCTTTCATTGCTAATGCTATTATTTCTTTAATATACTTATCTTTACCATGTGTATATTCTTTTCTGTTATCCTTATACTTATCATATAATTCCATTTTTAATGCTTCATATCTTTTTGCTTCATCTTCATGTGAATTCATATAATCCCTAAACATAATTGATGTTATGCCATTCATATCACCAGTTTTATAGACATGTATAAATGCTTTTACTTTTCCATCTTCTTCTTTTCTAATTAAATAATCTCCACCCAATGTTGGTTCTTTTTTTACAGTATAAATGTCACCCTCAACAGTAGATTCAGTATACTCTTTAAAATCATCTAAATCATCAGTTTGAATATTGATATCAATAATAGGTTTAGATTTAATTCCTTTTATACTAGTACTACCAACATGGTCAATATATTTAATTCTATCTTTATAAATATCTAACAATTCTTCTTTTTCTTTTTCATAAATCGAAGGATAATCTTCTCTATAATCATATAATTCTAAATATCCTCTTTCTAAACCAATATTTTTCATTATTCCACCTCATTTTTACCATGTTCTTAACTTTCGTAATCACATTACAACTTCTCACCCAAAAAATGCAGATTTTTAAATATTTTTACTATATTTTATCAATTTTTAACTTCTTTTATTAAAAATATGCAAGATGTATTTTTACATTTTCTCTTATTTTATAAGGTATTAGGAGTGTTCTTAATTAAATTGAAATCAACCAATTTATATTCGTTTTATTTTCATTCATTTGGTCCAACTCCTTCAATTTTATTTAATTAAACCACCTGTACATCTTAATTCATATATCTTAACATCATTTTTATATACACTCTCTATACCATTAAAACAATTTATGTCTCCTCTTATTTCAAAAGTGTACTTATATTCACCATTAATAAATTCCTTTGGTCCTCTTACAGGAATTACGTTAACATCTTCTCCCACTTTCATAAGAGCTGGTCTTAAAGCTTTATCCATAGCTTCTTCGCCTAGTGTTTCATCTAAAGTTGTTCCATAATAATTCATAGCCCAATATATTTGATTATCTATATAAACAACTTCTTCTCCAATAAAGTTCGTACCACCAAAATAGGTATCATGATAAATCATATTACCTTTTTTATATTCGTAATCTTTAGAATTCAATCTTGAACTATCAATTTTTGGAGCATTTTCATTAGCATATGTTTGCTTTTTTGCTTCTATTAAAAAATTTTCAATCATTTAATTACCTTCTTTCTTCTTCTCAACTAATTCTTTATGATAGAAATAATTTGTATAATTAATGTTATTTAGATTACAATAATTATTTATTTCTTCAGCTAAATCTTTCCAATATTTATTATTTTTCTTTAAATATATATCAATATAATCTGAGTATAAATCTGAATAATTAGTTCTAATATAGTCTAAGATTTCTTTTTTATAATTGCCCCTTAAATTTAAATTTTCAAACCAATATTCATCAACATAATCTTTTGTCTGATCTATTATTTCTTTCCATTCAGTTATATAAGGAAAGATTGGCGACATAAATAATACAGTATAAATTCCATTATTGTGCAATTCTTTTAATGTATCCATTCTTTCTTTTATAGTACTTGCATTATCCATATCACTTCTAAACTTTTCATTCAATGTATTTATAGACATACAAACTATCAAATTTTTCATTTGTTTTAATAAATCAATATCTCTTAAAATTAATTTTGACTTTGTAGAAATAGATAAATTACAATCTGAATCGATTAACTGTTCTAATATATTTCTTGTAATACAAAAATCTTTTTCATATTGATTATAACAATCAGTAACTGAAGATAAAAATATATTTTTGCCTGAAATTTTTCTTAAATCGATCGGTTTATTACATCTTTTAATATCAATAAAATCTCCCCAGTTTTCTTTATGACCAGTAAATCTTTTCATAAAAGATGCATAACAATACTTACAACCATGTGTACAACCAACATATGGATTAATTACATAGTCACTATCTGGTAAATTTGATTTAGTTAAATAATCATTTACTGTAATTTCATTTACTACCATTATTTCACCTCTATTTTTATTAGGTCTTGACTATCCGTTCTCACCATGTCAATTCCTAGTCAATTTTTACTTAAAATTCCTCTATTCTCTCTAATTTTCATCATTTTTCTATATGTTTTAGCATAAACATGCAAGATCTGTTTTTGAGTTTATCCTTATATTATAAGGATTTATGAGTGGCCTTGACTAAATTGTTCTCAACCAGGAAATGGAGACTTTTGAAAAATTTTTACTGTTTTTATTCATTTTCTTCATCTCCTTTAAAATCAATATGAATATTTATATCTTCCTCTGTAGGTAATAATTCTTCTAAGTTTTTAGGCAAATATTTTGATATTTCATAAGAACTTACACCAATAGGTTTATCTACTCCTTTTAGCGAATATTCAACAGTTAATTTATCTTTGCTTTTACATAATAATAATCCAATAGATGGAGCATCTAAGTTATCTTTAACTTGTTCATCTAAAGCTGTTAAATAAAAATTGATCTGTCCAATAAATTCTGGTTTAAATGGTACTGCTTTTAATTCTACAACAATATAACAATGAAGTTTCAAATGATAAAATAACATATCAATAAAATAGTCACTATCACCAACTGTTAATTTATATTGATTACCTATAAAACTAAAACCATTTCCAAATTCTAATAATATATCTCGTATTCTTTCAACCATTGACTCTTCAAGTTCTTTTTCTACATATTTTTCTTTTAGAAGTGGCAAATTAAAAATATAAGGATCTTTTTGTAAATCATTTGCTAAATCACTTTGAGGTTCAATCAATGTACTTTTAAAATTATTATTTTTATCTGATAATGCTTTTCTTTCATATAATTTCATATCTATCTGGTGATCTAAAACTACCTTTGACCAATTACCATTCGCTGCTTCATTAGCATACCAAAATCTTATATTTTTATCTTTTACTTTTTCTATAAGCATAATATTATGTGTCCAAGTCTTACCACAGGACACTTTTTTATATTGTATTTCCTAGTATTTTTATACTAGGTAGCTGTTTCGTCTCTTAAAATGAATAAAACGACCATTTTATGCTATACTTAATTTAAACAAAAAATAGAAAGCAGTATAGGTGGTCGTTTTATGTGTAAATTATATAATACTTTTGAATCTATTTCAAGCGATTTGGCAAATTATTTAAAAGAATCTTCTAATAACATATCCAAACCTCAAGCATATAATCTTTCATATATTGTAATTGGGGCAATTCAAGCAAATTCAATTATTGCATCTAAAGTAGCTTTAAACTTTAAAGGAACATTATCAAATAATAAACCAGATTCTAATGAAAAACGCGTTAAACGTTTTTTCAACAATAGTAATTTTAATATTTACAATTTTTATGCTGATTTTATATCTAATATTATTTCTACGTACAAAGTTAAACACAGTGATAATAACGTTTTTATTAGTTTAGACCATACTTATAATAAAGATGATTTTACTTCTTTAGTTTTTACTCTTAGAATTGGTAAACAATCTATCCCATTATGGTTTAAATGTTTTAATGGCACAAATGATAAAGAAGCATTCTCTATTGATACCATTAAAGATGGCATTCTTTTCGTGCATAATCTATTTAACAAAAAATATAACTTAATTTTTCTTGCAGACCGTTGGTTTAATGATCCTGCAATTTTTAAATATATTGATTCTTTAGGGGATAAGTTTTGTATTAGAACCAAAACTAATGTTTCTGTTAGTACTGATGGTAATAATTTTAAATCTTTAGCTGATATAAAACCTCGGTCTAATTCATCAAAATTACTTAAAAACATTCTCTTTACTCAATCACAAAAAATGAATGTTAATCTTGCAATTAGTCCATCTAAAAACACCGATGATCCTTGGTATATTGTCACAAACTTAAACCCAAATGTTGCCATTAAATATTATCATAAAAGATTTGGTGCGATAGAGTTTCTATTCAAATCACAAAAATCTAATGGATTTAATTTAGAAGATACTACTGTATCAAATATTACAGCATTTAGAAATATGTTTGGTGCAACATGTGTTGCAATTACTTGGATGATAATTTTAGGAGCTGATTATGTAAAAAACAAAAGTCACTGCAAATTTAACTTATATGATATTAGAAGAACTAAAGGAAAGATAATAAGAGTAAAGTCATTATTCAATATCGGAATGACTATTTTTAAGCATATTTATAATTCATTCATTAATTATAATTTAAAATTCAATTTTATCCTCTATGACATATAAAACATCCAGTATATTTTGTATATACTGGACGTGCATTTTGGCTTTACATTACTTTATGTTACAAAAGCTTAGAAAAAAGTGTCCTGTGATAAGGTGTCCAAGGTAATTTTGCCACTGCCGGTGGCAGAATTTCTTCATCTTTATATTC
>CAMVPJ010000033.1 GCA_947169395.1 uncultured Caryophanales bacterium | reverse complement strand
TATCTATTATATCACACTTTTTGCTCCATCAGTCATAAAGTTGAACACAGCTTATTATTTAAAAACATAGAGAATAATCCAAGTAAATATCCATGATAGAATGATTCTGAAGAATCCATATATGATATATTAGGTAATATTCTATTTAATGTTAATTGAATTAATTCTTTATCATTATTTAGTATTCCTGTACAAAATTGTCTTATTAATGAAGTTTCAATTCGATAATCATCATTCAATATTTCTAATATTATATTGTTAAATAATTCTCTAGTTTCTCCATTTGGAAGTTTAACAGTCATATATTTTTTTCCAAATTCATCTTCATAATTTTTATCTATTGTAAGATATCCTGATATAAATAATAGATTAAGAATATTATTAATTGATTTTAAATCATTATAATCTAGATACGTTACTTTTTCATTGTAAATAAAATCAATTGATTCACCTAATAATAATTTTTCAAATACTATTTTAATATCTTCACTACATTCTTTTATACACTTTATTACCAAACTATTACCAGATGTATTAGTCCAGTATGGCTTTAACTCTTTATCTGCACAGTAATTAATAATACTCCAAGGATTATATATTTCAGTTCCATTAAAGTTATAACCATCATACATATTCTTAACATCATCATTTAATTCTAAATTGTAATAATCCAATATTTCTTTTGTTTCTTCATTTGTAAATCCAAATGATTCATTATAAAGTCTATCAACAATTCCATACACTTTTACATTATTTAAATCACTAAATAATGACTCTTTACTTACTCTAAGTACCCCTGTCATTATGGCAAATTCAACATATTCATTACCTTTTAAGGAAGAAGAGAATACCTCTCTTATAAAAGACACTATATCATCATAGAAACCTTCTAAATAACCTTGTTGAATAGGCACATCATATTCATCTATTAGAATAATAGTCTTTTTATTATAGTATTTATATAACATTTTACTTAAAATAGAAACAGCTTTTTGATATCTATCTTTATTAGCATTTTCATATAAAAAACTATTATATAATTCCTTTTCATCATCATTCAATATTTCTAATAAATATCTTTTATCAGAATATAAATCTCTAATCATTCCCTTATAAGATTCATACATTACTTCAAAACTGTCCTGCTTTAAATTCTTAAAATCAAGTTTTATAACTGGATTAGATGATAGCCTATTATAGTATTTACTATTGCTTATCTTTAAACCATCAAATAAATGTTTATTAATTTCTTTATACTCAATATTAAAGAAGTTATCTATCATTGATATAAATAAGCTTTTTCCAAATCTTCTTGGACGTGAAAATAGTGATACATATGAATCTGTTTTTAATATTTCTTCAATTATATCAGTCTTATCTACATAATATAAATTTTTTTCAATAATTTCTCTAAAATTATCTCTACCTATTGGTAAATTTTTCATAATTAATCATCCTCTTGTTTATCCATATTATATCAGATATTTTTCCTAAATACTATAATTAAACTATCTTTATTTTTAAAAGAAAAAAAGATATTTATATATAAACAATATCTTTCTTGTTACCTTCATAATAAAGTATACAATCATATTTATCAGTAGAAATAATATAACTATTACATTTAATTCTATTTATATCTAAGTTTTTAAAGAATTCATCATCAAAGTCACCTAGTAATTTACAATACGCCTCTTTCTTTACCCAAGCTAATCTATAATTACTATCTATATTTTTTAAGTATAAACTTCTAGCTGAATTACTTATATTAAATATATCTTCTATATCAATACCAACATCAGTATTAGATACTACACATGCAATATAGTTTTTAGAATGACTATAATTAAACTTAATATCAGAACTTATTATATAAGGTTTACCATTATCTTTATACATAATAGTATTTATATCAAACTTAATACCTAATTTATCTAACATATTACTAAGAAGTGTATATGCTTTTTTAGTTTCATCTTTAAAACTACAATACTTAATATCATCATTAATAGTTATATCATCAATATTTTTAATACATATATATATTTTATTCATACTATTTAATATTTAGAATATCATTAAAACCAGTTACTTCAAAAATATCCCTTACATCATCACATACATTAATAATCTCTAGAGATCCTTTTTTATTCATTTCTTTTTGCATAGTTAATAATACTCTAAGTCCTGCAGATGATATATAGTTTAAATCTTTTAAATCTAATACTATATTTTTCTCATCTAGCTTTTTATATTCACTTTCTAATTCAGGAGATGTAGTTGTATCTAATCTTCCTTCTAAACTAATTATAAGTTTATCTTCATTTTTATTTAAATTAATATTCATAATAATCCTTCTTTCTATAAATAATTATATTTATTTTTATATTTAATAATAAACACTATTGAAATAATAAGAGCAAGTGCTTCTGCTGTTGGCCATGATATCCAAAGTCCAATACCTTTAAATAAGTATGATAATCCAAATAAGCATATAACAAGTATTACTAAAGATCTTATTACCGATAAGAATCCTGATACTATACCATTAGAAAATGCGGTAAATAATCCTGAATAGAATGTATTATAGCCACAGAATATAGTAGCAAGTATTGAAATATTTAATCCAAGTTTAGTAGTATTATAAATCTTAGTTCCTTCTTTAAAGAATATTGATACTATCTCATCATTAAAGATAAATACTATTGCCATTATAAGTATAGATATTAAAAATATCCATATATTACTTAATTTGAATATATTCTTACGTTCATTTATATTACCACTACCATAGTGATAACTAAATACAGGTTCAACTGCAGATGTAAATCCCATATATATTGCTTCTATAAAGAACTGTAAGTAAAATACTATTGATAGAGAACTTACTCCAATCTCACCATAGTATTTACCAGCAATATGATTCATAATCATAGTAGTTACTGCTCCTGCTAGATTTGATACCATATCAGATGAACCATTAAATGATATTACTCCTATTTCACGCAAATTAAGTTTAGTAAACTTAATTGTATATTTACTTCTTTTAGCTATTATGTAGTAGAAAAAAGCAAATAGAATTGTACTAGAATATCCTATTACAGTTGCAAGAGCAGCTCCTTTAATACCTAGGTTTAGATGCTTCATAAATACATAATCAAGTACACAATTAATTACTCCACCTATCATTATAACAAGGGCTGCAGTCACACTTTTACCCTCGCCAATAATAAGAATACCAAGAGCTGACTGTAACATTATTGTTATTGAAAAACTAGTCATAATTACATAATACTCTTTTAAATAACCGATGTTACCACTAGTCGCACCACACATATGCATAATAGGTTCTTGAAATACTAAACAGAAAATAGTTAATACAACTGAAAGAATAAGTGCAAATAAAATGGTATTGGAGAAAGACTTACTTGCTTCATCAGTCTTCCTCTCACCTATTTTTTTAACAATTATAGCATTCGCACCAGTTCCGAGCATTACACCTATTGCTACAAACAAATATAATAGTGGCATATATAGATTAACCGCACCAATAGCTAGTTCTCCAACATATTTTTCAATAAAGAATCCATCTACTGTTTGATAAAAAGCAATAAATACAAATGTAAATATACTTGGGAAAACAAACTTCATTAAAGATAAGAAGTTAAAATGCTTTGATAATTCTTTATCTTCATTATTAATATTATCCAAATTTTCCATAATTACCTCTAACTTATTTCTTCCAACTAAAGATACTAATTACTTTCTTAAATATACTATTATTTGTATCTAGTTTCCATTTTATATCTTCAACAGTAATATCATCTTGTGTTGTATGATGAATAAGTAGTTGTGTTACTTTAATGAAAATATCTTTAAATCTAACCATAGATTCATTTTTATATCTACTTGATGCATAATCCATCATAATTTGTAATCCTTCACTACCATCTAATATTTGAATATCAAGTAAATCTTGAGCAGCTGCTTGATTTTGTCTTACATCAATCATCTCAATGTTCATATCTTCAAGATCTCCACCATCTCTTATATCTTGTTGATATAAAAGACATGCACCATCTTCGGCAACAACATTAGCATCCAACTCTTCATAAGGATAGCAACTATATTTAATGCCATCTTGTACTTGTTTATGTACACTTTGATATAAATCTCTAATAGTTCTTTTATCACTTAATTTTAAAGCAACAGGTAATTCTCTAAATAATAATCCTACACTAGACATTGAATAGATATCATCACGTCCATTATAAATCCATGATATCTTAACATTATTTTTTCTATTGTAGATGGCAATTGCAAGAATCGCAACTGTAATAAAGAACTCATTTCTGCTTATCTTAAACTTTTTCTCTATTAAAGACATTTCTTCATCTTTAATATTTAAACTAGATAATATATCTCCAATTTCATTTTCTCTTGATTCTTGATCAATCTTTGGAGCAGTTGACCATTCAGTATTCTCATAAGTATCAGTAAAGTACTTCTCTCCTTCTTTATAAAGGTCGGTATTCATATCTTTTTCTCTCTTATCAAGAATATAATAATAGTAATCTTTATCTACTTCAACACCTAAATAAGATTTAGCCATAGCCTCCATTAATACTTTAAATGAAGTACCATCAAATAGTGAATGATGAACATCAAAGAAAGCATATACATTTTTCTCAGTTTCAAATACACGACATCTATAAAGTCTAGAATTAGTAAGTTTAAATGGCATTACCAATGTATCTTTAATATTACTAAATTCAAATTCAGAAATACGTTCTACATTAATTTTTTCTAATACTTTAGGTGTATACTTCTGAACTATCTCACCATCTTCATTAAAATGATATGTAGTAAGAAGTGCAGGAAAGTTCTTAATTGTATTATACATTGCTTTAGCTAAATCTTTAGCATTATATAGATTCTTATCTGCCTTTAACATTGTGAATAAATTAAACATAGTAGATTTAGGGGTATATAACTGGTAATCCACCATATATAATTGTTCAGCAGTAAGTTTGTGTTCTAACTTCATTGACTCTTCATTCTTTGTATCAGGTGATATTCCATCATTACTAACTACAGATTCACTATATATTTTTGCAATCTCTAAAGCAGTTCTACCTTTAAATATTTGAGCTACGTTAAGTCCTTCTAATTTAGATTCAACAATTACCTCAATTGCTCCAAGAGAATCTCCACCTAGTTCATAGAAATCATCATTAATACCTACTCTATCTAATTTTAATACCTTACTAAATGCATTGCATATAGCCTTTTCTATATCATTAGTAGGTTCAACATAATTTGTTTTAAAATCTTTAGTATCAGGTGCAGGTAATGCTTTTCTATCTAATTTACCAGTAGCTTTAAGTGGAATATTATCAATCTTCATAAAATATGCAGGAAGCATGTAATAAGGAAGTCTTTTTAATAGTTCGCTTCTAACCTCATCTAAATTAAAATCTACATCATCTTTATAATAAGCACAGATATATGATTGATTAGCCTCATTAAAACCACGTACTGCAACAAAACTAACATTTAATACTTGTTTTACAGCAGCCTCTATTTCAGCAGGTTCTATTCTATTACCATTAATCTTAATCATATCATTATTACGACCAAGTAAAACTAAATTACCATTTGCATCTCTTTTAGCAAGATCTCCTGAATGATATATACCATCCTTTAAAGCTTTTTTAGTTTCCTCTTCTAGATTAATATATCCTCTAAAATAAGGATTATCAAAACATAGCTCTCCAGTCTCACCATTTTTTACCTCGTTACCGTTTTCATCTAATAACTTAATATTTAAATAAGGTAATGTTTTAGTACCAATAGGACAAGTTTCATAAGATTTATCTATCTTAAACATCGATACAATAAATGCACTTTCACTCATCATATAAGTATTACATAGTTTAACACCCTTTAAATATACATTATTAGCAGGCTCACTACCAACAATTAATGTTTTTAAAAATGGTCCAGTTGTACCTTTTAACATTCTAACATAAGATGGAGTTAAGAATGTTAATGAAATAGTTTTTTCTAACATAAATTTCTTTAGCGCAACAGGATTTTTTAGTGTTGCATAAGATACTATATATAATTTGGCTTTATCTAATTCCGCACCATAATATAATACATACATAATAAATATAGTTGATGCAATAAAGTTTAAAGGTGCGACAAGTGCTCCATGCTCATTTTTCTTAACTAATTCTTCAGTCTCACTTATTTTAACAGACTCAACACTTCTTAATATATTACCATACTCGTGTAATACACCTTTAGGATTTCCTGTAGTACCTGATGTATAAATTGCAAATGCTGCATCATGTAAATCTGATTCTACATATCCTTCAAGAGAATCTAACTTCATAATAGACTCCCAAGTATCACTATTAATCTCTGCTTTACAATTACAATCTTTACGAATAAAATCTATTCTATCTGGTGCGTAATTATCTTCAACAACAGTAAATGCAGCACCAGCTTTCCAAATACCTACCATAGCCATTACTACTTGTACCCCACGTGGTAAGTTAATTAATACAAAGTCTTCACGACCTACTCCAATACTTATTAAATAATTATAAATCTTACCAGATACTTCATCAATCTTTGCATAACTAATACCTTTAGTATTAACCTCATCAAAGAATAACGAATTATTTGGACTCTTCTTAACATTTTCATTAAATTTTTCTATAAATGATTTCATAATCAATTACCTCCTAGTCATGTCTCTTTTCTATTGTTAAGATATTTTTATTATCTTTATATTCATATTCTACATTATCCATCATCTTTTTTACTAAGTAGATACCAAGTCCACCTATAGGTCTTTCATCAACATCTAATGAAAGATCAGGATCATCTTTTATAAGTGGATTAAAATGTTTACCACTATCCATAAAAGTTATAATAGTTTTATCATCATTATCATTAATACTAATTGTAACTGTATTATTAGTATTAGTATCGTCATATGCATAAGATACAATATTTACAAATACCTCTTCAACAACTAAATTAAACTTTGTAAGCAACTTACTGTCTTTAATATCTTTAATCTCGTTATCAATAAATGATAGTACATTATCTAACTCGTCAATACTTGCATTAAACTTTCTTTCCATCTTTCTTACCTCCTTTATATATAAGTGCCATCATAGTTAAATCATCAAACTGTGTAGCCTCACCTACAAATGTATCTACTTTATTTTTTACTTCACTTAATAATTCTTTAGTATTTAAATCTTTAAGCTCATTTAATGTATCAACCATTCTATCTAAGTTAAACATCTCAAGTTCACTATTAGTAGCTTCAGGTAATCCATCAGTATATAAGAATAACTTATCGCCCTTATTCAATTTAATCTCATTATTTTTATATTCATAATCTTCCATCGCACCAATAGGAATACCATGTTTTGTTTTATTTAGTTTAAACTCATCACCATTTTTAAACACAAAATCTTCATGACCTGCATTAGCAAATACTAACTTACCTGTAGATAATTCAAGTATACCAAGCCAAACTGTAACAAACATGTTAGCCTTATTATTACCACATACTCTATTATTTACTGTAGTTAATACTTTAGCTGGATCTTTTAATAATGATGAATTTTCTTGTAATAGTATTTGTGTTACCATCATTAATAATGAGGCTGGAACCCCTTTACCAGATACATCAGCTATAGTAAGCATTAAATGATCATCATCAATCATACTAAAGTCATAGAAATCTCCCCCTACTTCTTTAGCCGGTGTCATTGATGCATAAACTTCAAACGAATCACAACTTGGAAAATTAGTAGGCAATGCATTTTCCTGTATTTCACTTGCTAATTTCAACTCAGTACCAATACGTTCCTTTTCCTTAGTCGCAACCTTAATATCTTCAATATACTTAATAGTATCCTTCTCCATTTTATCTATAGATAGAGCTAGAGAAGTAACTTCACTTATATTACTAATATTTCTTAAATTATTCTTACTTCTATTACTTAGAGTCGCAAAACGTTTAGCTTCCCTACTTACCTTTTCAATAGGTCTTATAATTTGTTTCTTTAAGAAATTTAAAGCAAGAATAATAGTAATAATAATTATAATAAAAGTTAATATACTTACATTAAAAACATAACCAAATCTTGCCCGAGTTAATCCTTTCATAAATCTTTGAACACATAAAATTGCTTTTACCCGACCCTTACTATCAGTAAGTGGAATTAAAGATGTAATATGAGCTTTCGCACCACCTAAATGATTTTTTCTAATAACAGTAGCCCTAGTTCTACCTTTTTCCATAATATCTTTATAATACTTCTCATACATCTTACCAGTAGTTTCCATCTTAGAACCAATTATCCAAGGAGTATAACCACTATCCTTACTAACAGAATTAAATATATTAGTAAAATGCTTATAATCACTATCAGGTTTAATAACATAAATAACAGATACATCCTGCTTATTAGTTAATATATTTAATCTATCTACAGTTTTCTTATACTCTTCATTATCCCCATTACTTTCAAGATATGAATCAATATTATCAACCTTAATCAAAGCAGCAGCAGTTTTAGCAGTCCTATAAGCAGAATCATTATATTCATGCGTATAATACCTAGTAAACCTTCTATAACCGACAACAACCATTAATATTGAAAACACAAGTAATAGTATAACAATTGATCTAACAATAACAAATTCTAAACTCTTATTCTTCCTCTTCAAAACAGCTCACCTTCAAACAACTTAAGTATATCAAAATACGTAAAAAATAACAATATAATTAAAAAATATTCCTAATTAACTTAAGAATATTTTTACTAATTACAATATTAAAATATTAATTTCTACTAGGAAGAAAGTACTGATTTATCCAAGATGATGACAGGACGGACAACACGGTAAGAGCTACCATCAGTAAACCCTCCATTAACAGATTCTGTACGAATATATGGTGCTGTAATCACTGAATTATTGGAATCACCAAAAGCAGACATTGTCCAATAAGAATACTCACCATTAATACTACCATTAATCCTTACCCAAGAGGGAGTATTTTCTGTTACAGACCAATATTGAACACTACCATTATCTATAAACTCACAACCAAGATTATCCTTCAAATCTTCAAAAGATATTAATCTTGCATCTTTTAATCCTGATGGAACATTAGCAACAGACCACCCATCTACTACATATTTTACTTCAGATTGTGCATAATCTGTTGTACATCCAGTATTCTCAGAATAGTTTACATCACCTCTACATGTTTCTGATGTATAATATGCTACGCCTCCATAACCATTATGGTCATATGCAGTACCTACTGAATTATACGTATATTTATTAACATGATTATTCTCAGTACCTACTCCTCCATATTGATTTACTTCTGCAACAGTAAGCGGCTCTGCTTTTAGTAGTGTCACTGTTGAATCCGATGCACTAGAATCTTTAATTACATAATAATCTACATTATTATATGTAACTTCATCTCCTATATTATATGCTTTATATGATGGAGATTTATCAATACCATATGTATAATTAGTAACAGCTCTACCTTTTACTTTGCACCCAGCTAAATATACAGAGCTATCTGGATTTATTTGAGTGGTCTCACACACTACTTCATCTCCTGAATATTCAATTGTTAACTGACTAATATCAGTTGGAAATTTTCCTGTATCTAGTAGATAACCTGCGATTGCTAGTTCAATACTTCTACCGTATGCATCAATACTTCTTTTATCTGCAGAAATACGCGCCTTTCTAATAATTGACATAACTAACGGTGTAACTATCAAAGCAATTATTGCCATAATTACTAGGGTTGCAATTAACTCTATAAGAGAAATGCATTTCTTTTTCTTTTAAACATAATTTACCTTCTTTCTTAATTCTCATGGATTATATTTTTAGTGTATACCATGATTACACTTTTTATACAATTCCTAAACCTATCTTGCCTCACCTTACCTTCTAATATTAGTTTACTAAAAAGTCAACCCCTATTTCGAAAAAAAATATTTTTCATTACAAACAATTCTTATTTTACCTCCTTTTCATATTTATATTATGATGAAAAAAGTATTCCGTTTTTATAAATTGCATGATAAAATTTAGTTAAAGAAAGAAATTATTCTAACATTATTAGGAAGGAGGTTAATGATATGGCTAAGGAAAGTGCGAAAGAATTTGCAGAAAAGATGTTTACGGATGATGTATTTGTTAAAGAATTATATAAAAAAGGCGGTATAAATAGAAACGCAAGTAATGATGAAAAAAATGAAATTTTAATAAAAGCTGCAAAAGAGATGGGGTATGATTTTAATTTAGAAGAATTTAAAGATGCAAATGGTATATATTTTAAGAAACTAGGAATCTGGAAAACAATAAAAACTTTCTGGCATTTTAATAAAGTAGTTAAATCTGCAGAAAAAGAAGGTAAAAAAGGTAAATAAATGCTAAATGCTTACTAAAGTAAAATGGCTGGAAACACCGGCCATTTTACTTTCTATACTATTCTATGAATTTGTTGCTGACTGGATATTTTCATCTAGAAATTACCCAGAATCCTGATTTATTCAAACCTACTTTATAAAAATAATCTTCTTTTTTTAATTTTCTAATTATTTTTTCTACATAACTTTCACTAATTTATTTGGAATTCAATTTATTCCTTACTTTATTCCTTACTATCAAAAAAGCAGAACACTACATTCTACTTTAATTATTTCATTTGATCATCATTTAATATTGATGTTTTACATTTCATTTCTAGTTGTTTTACATTGTTATAATAACATGTACTAACTCCATTTTTATCAACACATTCTGTTGCTTTTTCACAGAATTTAGCTTCTTCAGTTACTTTAGGATCATTTAACATTTTAAATGTTATATTAAGTAATAACGATGTTAAAACACCAACAATACTTAGAATAAGAAATAATACTGCTATCCCTTTACCTTTATAATTCATTCTTTTTGCAGTAGCTAATCCTATGATTGCAAATACAAATGAAACTAATGATAGACAAAGACTTACAGTTACATATAACTTAATATCTCTCATTATGAATGATAATACTATAACTGCAACTAAAGCAATTATTGAAATAAGTACAAACGGACTAAACTTTTTATTCATACATCTCACCTCCCAACTAAAATCTATACAAGAATTACTTAATTTCTTTTTTACTACTAATTATACTTCCTAAAATATAGGATACTACAATATATACTACACATATAATAATTGCCATTATCCCTTTATTATTAGAAGCATTTACTATCCATAATTTAGAAATACCTATATTAGTTTTTAGTTTTAATAATGTATCTATTGTTAATAATAGTGTTGGTGCTAAAAAGTTTGTTAAAATACATGCAACAAGTGCTCCACTTGGTTTAGATACAATTGATGATATTAATGTATATAATGATGCAATACCTAGTAAATTAATATAACAAATGCCTATTTTACCAAGTACATTACCATTTAACATTACTATTTTACCACCTGCTATAAATGTAACAATATAAGCAAATATAAATGACGCAATAAACATAATTGTTACACCAAACATAATAGTCATAAATTTAGATGCAAATACTTGTTTTCTAGAAAAACCTCTAGCTATTATATTTTTCATAGTACCATTAGATACATCTAATGTGTAGAATAATGCAATAAATATTGCAACAAATAAATCAAATGAACTAGGTGATAAAAAATTTATAACCGTATCATTAGAATTAATATTAATTGCTTTATGTGTTATAAAGTTTGCAGTAACTACATTTGCAATTATTCCAAGTGACGCTAATGCAAGTAGAATAATTGTACAAATATAAAATGATTTTTGTGTAAATAAATTATGAATATTAAACTTATTTAATCTATTCACTTTGATCACCTATCTTTCTAATAAAGTAATCTTCTAGACTATCTACCTCAGTATATATTTCACTCACTAATATTCCTTTTTTTACTAAAGCCTTATTAATTAAAGCACTTTTTTCTAAATCAGAATATAATACAAGATTATCTTCTACTTCATCAATCTTCTTTATATCAAATTCACTCTTAATTAGTTCTTTTGCCTTAGAATTATCATCTGTTTTAACAATTAGTTTATTCTTACAATTATTAATTAACTCTTTTGCAGATACTTCTTCAAGTAATACTCCGTTATTAATAATTCCATACTTAGTAACTACTTTAGCAAGTTCATCAAGTAAATGACTTGATATTAAAAATGTAATACCTAATTCTTTATTAAGTTTTAAAATAACATCTCTAATTTCTTTAATACCTGCTGGATCTAATCCATTAATTGGCTCATCAAGTACTAGGAATTCAGGCTCTCCTAATAGAGCAATTGCAATACCAAGTCTCTGACGCATACCAAGTGAAAAATCTTTTGCTTTCTTCTTACCTGTTTTATCAAGATTAACAAATTTTAATATATCATTAATCTTAGATTCATCTGCACCATATAATATTGAAAATCTCTTTAAGTTTTCATATGCTGTTGCATTCTTATAAAGTCCTGGTGCTTCTATTAAAGAACCTATTTTATTACCAACTTCTTCAATTTTCTTACCATCAAATAATTCTACCTCACCAGATGTTATACTAGTTAAAGATAAAACTGTACGCATAAATGTAGTTTTACCTGCACCATTCTTACCAATAAATCCGTATATGTCTCCTTTATTAATAGTCATAGAAACACCATCAACAACTGTTCTTCTACCATATACTTTAGTAAGATTGACTGTCTTTAAAATTGTCTCCATAAATCCTTGTATAATCAATCTTAGGGATTTAGGCATGGAATCGATTGATTATACTTA
>CAMVPJ010000032.1 GCA_947169395.1 uncultured Caryophanales bacterium | reverse complement strand
AAAAAAAAGTCAACCCTATATTGACATTTTTTGAAACTTTTGCGATTATCTTACCAAATTATTATTGACACATGTATTATACGTGTTATAATATTTATTCGGATATGTTTGAATTTCAGATGTTTTCCTTTCGTAAAAACAATTTGGCTTATGAAACAGTGGGGTTTGGTTACGAAAGGATGTGATATTATGACTAAGAGAGAATTACATTTACTTGTAGTAATCCTTATTCTAATTATCATAATAATTTTAAGTAATTAGAAAAAAACATCTGAAACATTATAAGCCTGTTTCAGATGTCCCCACTTAAGGGAAACGTCTGACTACCACTTCAAACGTATCCTTTTTTTATTATATGAGAATTTCTTCTCTATATACATAATATCATAAAATTTAGATTTGTGCAAATAATTTTTTTAATATCAATTTTAGATATATTACCCAAGTTTTATTCTTTATTTAATAACCAATCTATTACATTTATTTTAGTTATTCCTTCATAATCTGATTCTAAATCCATATCCAAAGTTATTATATATTTAGGATAATAATCTCCCGTTTTTTGTAATGATTTTAACTCTCTTTCTAATACTTTTTCATCTCTAACCGACAATGCTACTTGATAATATTTTAAGCCATCTCTATTTTCAGCAACAAAGTCAACTTCTAAATCATCAACTTTACCAACATATACTTTATATCCTCTTCTTAACAGTTCCAAATAAACTATGTTTTCTAATATATGTCCCATATCACTATCAGCTTTTTTACCTAATAAATAACTTCTTAATCCTTGATCTACAACATAATATTTATAGTCCCTTGCTAATAAGTTTTTTCCTTTAACATCAAATCTTTCGGCCTTATATATTAAGAAACTCTCTACAAATGCTGATATGTAATTTTCAACAGTATGGTTACTTGTAGGCATAGCTTTGCTTGTTAGTGTATCACTTATTTTCTTTGTAGATATTGGACTTCCAATACTATCAAATATAAATTTTAATATACCTTCTAATAACATTTTATCAGTTATATTATTTCTAGTTATTATATCTTTATATACTATTGTAGTAAATATTCCCTCTAAATACGTATCTAAATCATTAGGATTATCTTGAAGAATTGGTATATTACCTGGCATCCCACCATATCTCATATAATCCAAGAAATACTCATACCTACTTTTATCTGAATTATTAAATGCACTTAAATATTCTTTAAATGATAATGGTAACATTTTTATTTCTACATATCTTCCAGATAAAAGTGTCGCTAGTTCACCAGATAGTAAATATGCATTAGAACCTGTTATATATACGTCAACATTTTTCTTTATATATAAACTATCTACTGCTTTTTGAAATTTAGGAACATTTTGAACCTCATCTAAGAAAACGTAATATTGTTTTTTTGAATCAAGTTGTTTATTTACGTAATCATATAGCTCTTTATAACTATCAAAACTATAATCTACATCCTCAAGATTTATTTTTATTATTTGATCATCTTTTATTCCATTTTCTTTCAAATATTTTATAAATAATTCAAATAATGTAGACTTACCACATCTTCTAATTCCAGTAACAACTTTAATTAAATCTTTATCTTTAAATCTTTTTAACTGGTCAAGATATTCTGCTCTTTCTATCATAGTTATTCACCTCTGATATAATTATATATTAAAAATTACATAAAGTCAAGTTTTGGAAATATTTTTCCAAAACTACTAAAAAACTACATTTTTTGGAAATAGTAGGTTTTAAAACATGGCGTTAAAATTTTACTAAAAATTCTTTATTTACATTTATATACTCTTCTGTTACAATAATATTCATTGGAGTGATACAATGTATAAAACTAATATTAATCTAAATCTTTATAAAACATTTTATGATGTTGCTAAATATGGAAGTATATCTAAGACTGCTATTAATACATATACTTCACAGCCTGCAATCAGTAAGGCTATTAAGAAGTTAGAAAGCGAACTTAATACTCAATTATTTTATCGTAATTTAAATGGTGTAGAACTTACTGATAAAGGTAAAGAATTACTTTATTTTGTTGAGAAATCTTATAGTAATCTAGTTATTGCACAACGTACTATGTTAGAAACTGAAAATTTAGAGCGTGGTAAACTATCTATTGGTATGCCTTCTAATATTGGATCTTTTTACTTATTTGATAAGATTATTGAGTTTCATAATAATTATCCTAATATTGAAGTTACTATAATTACAGGAGGTACTAATAACTTATTATCTTTACTTGATTCACATAAAGTAGATTTTGTAATAGATACATCTCCTATTAATAATATAAGTAGTGATACTATTGTTACTAAACTAGAGAGTGTTAATTATTGTTTTGTATCTAAAGATAAATATAATGATATTAAATCTTTAAAAGATTTAGAAAATAAACCATTAATATTACCTATACCAGGGACAAAGAATAGATATGATTTAGATGAATTACTAAATAAGAAAAATGTAAATATAGAAAACGTTATTAATATACATACTAGTGAGATGATTATATCAGGTGTTAAAAAGAATTTAGGTATAGGATATGTTATTTATAATCTTGTTGAAGATGATATTAAATCAGGAGAACTTAATTTAGTTAATATAAAAGAAAAATTACCTACATCAGTCATCAATATTGTATATGATAAGAATTTCTTAACTAGTGCGCCTAAAAAGTTTATAAAAGATTATATAGATTATGAATTAGATTTATAGACTTTATAATTATAGGTTATACCCTAAACTAATATTTATAGATGTAATAACAAAAAGGTATTTGTCAAATAATATCTTTTTTTATACAATGAATTTGGGAGGAATAATTATGATTAAAAATATAGGAAATTTTAAAGATTTTACTGATGGAACTATTAAATCAGTATATAGTATTGATAATAAGATTATTGAAATGTCATTACTATTTAATAAGGAGGATAAAGATGTAATTTGCGTACCAACACATCACTTCTGTAATTTAGGGTGTAAGATGTGTCATCTAACTAATAATAAATTAAATAAGAAGATGGTACCAATTAATATTAATGATTTTATTAAATGTTTAATAAATACACTTACAGATAATGGTACTAGAATTACTAATAAAAAGAAGTTACTGATATCTTTTATGGGTGTTGGAGAGCCATTACTTAATTTAGAATTAATTAAGAATGTATATAAGTGTGAAGATATTATTAAAAGTTTAGGTTATGATGATGTTGGTTATGCACTAGCTACTATGATGCCTAACAATAATTTAATAAAACTAACTGATATGGTAAATGAATTAAATATGCCACTAAAAATACATTTTTCACTTCATACACCTAATAATTCTAATAGATATGACTTAATACCTAGTACACGTTTATCAGTTAATGATGCTTTAAATCTTTTAGTACATTATAGAGATACTTTAAAGAATAATAAGGAATTTATAAGTAAATATATTAAATTACACAGTACAGATGATCCAACAGAAATACATTATACATTAATTAAAGGTGTGAATGATTCAGAGTGTGAATTAGATATGTTATGTAATCTATTATCTACTTATAAAATACCAATTAAGTTTATTAGATTTAATCCTATTAATAATTTAGAAATTAGTAATAGTGAATATACTTGGATAAATAAGATTAAAGAGACTATTCCCGATTTAAGAGTTAAAACATATGCTCCACCAGGAAGAGAAGTTGGTTCTTCTTGTGGAGAGTTTACAAAACATTATTATCATGAAGAAATTGAAACTGAAGAAGAATTAGAAGAATTTAATAACTGGTATAACAAACATTTAATTAAGAAAAAAACATGGTAAATGCCATGTTTTAATGTAATTATTTTTAATTATCTTAGCTAATTTTAGTTGCACCACTCATCTAATTTGTGTTATAATGTACTCGGATACGTTTGAAATTCAGATGCTTTCCCTTTCAGAACATTTTCAGTAATGGAGTGTGAGTTTGTTAGTTTACCAACAACTTGAAAGGGAGGAATGATATTATGACTAAAAGAGAAAAATGTCTTTATGGCATAATATTCATGATGCTTATCATAGGCATTCTTTACTTTTTCAAAAAGTAAAAACAGCACCTGATTCATAAAAGCTGTATCAGGTGCCCACAAAATTTGATTGCGGAAACATCTGATTGCTACTTCAGACGTTTCCTTTTTATATTATATGAGATTTCCTCATCTATATACATAATATCATAAATAATTATTAATTGCAAATTAAATTTTGTAAATTTAAATAACTTTATTGCACTATCTAATTGATTTTTTTGTTTTATCTTAATATTAGTTGGTCAAAATGAAGTATACTACTAAAGAAAAAGTATTAGTCACTACTATATTTATATTATTAGTAATATCTGCTTTATTAATATTTCTTAATATAACTAAATAAGGAAACGTCTTTTATATCAAACGTTTCCTCTTTATTATTCAAGTTAGATTTTTACTTGCATGAATATATTCCAAATACAGGATTTATTACACATGATTTCTTATTTTCGATATCATTAATAAATATACCTCCTGCATCATCACATGCAAGTACAACATAAGAATTACTACAAGTATATTCTAATGTTCCATCATTATCTTCTTCTTCACAAGCATCAGTATTGCCAAAATACTCGTCTAATATATCTTTATTACTACTATATTTATTTTTATCTTCTGCAGTTAAACATACTTCTTTTGCATTACTAGTACCAGTTTTACAAACATCTATTTGTATTACTTTATTATCTGAATTAACTGTATATTTTAAATAAGTACCGGTAATATCATCTTTTGAATCTTCTAAATCATTTGGATTAACTTTAGAACCTAATTTAATATTTTTACTAGTTTTTGAATATAACTCTTTTCCACTACTTCCAGTAATTTTAATATCTGATGCAACATTACTTATACTAAGTATACCATTATTATATTCATAATCTAAATCTCCTTCTACCTCAATATTAGCAGGTGGATTCGTAAAATTAATATTCGCATTTTCAGCTTCACCAATAGAAGTTATTAAATCATTACTATCAATATTAACATACTCAATATTATATGTTTTAATAAACTTAATATTAATATATGAGTTTAGTATCTTATTATCTATTGGTTCACTTTTATATTTAAATGTTAAAGTAACTACTTTTTCCGTATCTGGCAAAAGTAATTCATTATTATCAATTCCACTAACCTCATATTCGATATTATCATTATCATAGAATTCTTTAGAATTATCATTTACTGCACCTACATATTTATAAGTACTATCTGTATCATTTCTTAAAGTTACTTCATAACTAATTGTAGAATCAATATCATCGCCTAATACTATCTTAGAATTAATAGTTGTTTTATTAAAATGATTTATCTTAGATTCTTCTTTATTTGCAAGTAAATCACTCTTATACTCTACTTTAGTTATTCTTATATTATCAATTTTCTTTACACTTGTATTACCAGATAATTCTAATGTAACATTATCAATAGCTGCATAACCTATTCCCATGATAATTGTTGATACACTTAGTAAAATCATAAATATAGCAATTTTTTTCATTATATCACCTTAAGTATAAGTAGAGAAACTAAGAGTTTCTCATCTTATTTTTTCTAGTATCTTTTTTCTTTGATTTTGTATTCTTACTTGTCTTAGTATTCTTATTATTCTTAGTTGCTTTTTGCTTACTAGAACTCTTTTTAGTATTCAATTTAATTGGTTTCATTGTTATAGTTTTATCCAATTGTTCGTACAAATCAGCATCCTTATCTTTAGTTCCCATTATTGTATTTTCATAATCAAGAACCTTAAGACTTCTAGTCTCTTCAATCTGCTTATCAATAAACTCTAATGTATACTTCTTAGGTAATTTCTGATCTATATTATTTAAATCATAGTCAGGTGCATCCATACCTTCTTTTCTAGCAATTATATCTGCGATTCTTAAAGCATATGCATATATTATACCATTAGCAGCAGGTATTATAAAGAATGTACCATCTTTAGCTTCATTTTCAAGCATTAATATTGGAGTTTTTAATGTATCTCTTATCTCTAACATATCATTAAATGATTCAACTTTAATTACTTGACTAGCACCTATTTCATATTTACTATTTATCTTTTGAATATAACCTTCATAATTATTTAATAATCTTTTAATATCTCTATCATATATATTTTTAATTGTCCTAGTTTTCATGTAATAAACTATTGCAATTACAGCTTCTATTATAGCAATTATTATTACTATTACTCCAATAATTAATAAATACGTATAATCTACTGAACTCTTAACTATTAATTTTCTATCTTTATTTTTAGTTAAATCACTACTTAAACTAATTCCTGTAGTTCTAGTAGTAAGTGGCATAGAAAATGAAATAACTGCATTCTTATTTAGGTTTTCTATATCACTATTACTTGATGATTTTACATTAACATACATACTTACAGTAAGTTTACTTTCAGCATCCTTAAGACTATAAGTATTTTTAAAGCTATTTATTAAATCATTATATTTATTATAATCAACATTAATAGATTTATTAATACTTGTATGATTACTTGCAGGTATAAAATCTGATTCATAGATAGTTTCATTATTCTCAAATATTTTTTCTTTATCTTCATTATCTAATACAGATACAGTTGCAATTATTTTATATTTATAATTATAATTTATTTTTTTATTTAAGAATGATATATTATAATTAAAATCAGTTTTTATTTTATCTATTAAACTTGCAATGTATTTATTATTTTGTGGTAATTCTTTATCATCAAAGAAACTATTCTCTTTATATACTACATTATAATCTATTTTACTATCTTCTGTATATTTAACATACTTTGGCTTAGATAAATTAATATAATTTAATATTAAGAATAATCCTCCTAAAATTAATACTGTAGTTGATACCACGAATAATATAATTTTAAACTTTCTTTTCACTAAAACACCTCCTTATCTTTTAAACATATCATGTAACCATATAGTTGGTAGTCCAATATATTTTATTTTAAATAAGACTCTACCATATAATTCATCTTTAGTAACATAACCTTCATCTACTTCTTGATTACTATCCCCTTTTGTATAAAGTCTATATTCATTACCTTGTTCTTTTTTATCTATAACTCTATGAACTACTTTTACTTTATCTCTATTAAATACTATTATATCTTTTTTATCTACATCAGAAATATTAACTTTTTTACTAAATATAATTACATCACCTTTATTAATTGTACCAGTCATAGAACCACTACCTATTACTAAAGCGCCATAGGTAAATAAACATGATATAAGTCCAATATATATGATTAATACTGTAAGTAGAATAGTAGATACTATTCTTATAGGTTTATTCTTCTTTGACTCTTTAGCATCCACTACTTCTCCATAAAAACTTTCTATTAAATAATAAGTTAAAAATGGAAATACCATTCGATAGAATGATAAGAAGAATATATAAATATCAGGTTGTATTGGAATTATATAGATATATAAAACTGTAAGAAGTCTATATATTATATTAGGTTTAACTCCATATCTTTTAGCTATATAATTAAATAATAGATTGGTTGCGATTGATGCAAATAATACATATCCTAATACTAACATTAGATTATCAACTGAATTTAGTTTATAAATGTTTGCAAATATTAATAAATCAATTACTACTTGTATTAGAAAATTAAGTACTATTGATAATTTAGTTTGATAATTTATTAGTTTATTTCTAATATATTCACTAGATACAATTATTAAACCTATTGGAATTATGTAATTAAAAATAGTATTTATACTAAACTTTATAGTAGATTTATAAAAACCTGTATATATTCCTGCTGTATATAATAAAGCTATATAAATTATTGAAAGAAAGACTACAAGTTTTAATACATCTTTCTTTCTTATACTAAGCATTCTTTTTTTATTAAGTAAATATTTTGTTGTGAGCGCAAAAGCACATAGTATAATAGAAAGTATAATTCTTCTATTTGAATTAGATAAAAAAATGAGAATATATGATAGTATAGATAAAAGTAATATTTCTAATATATATACTTTACTATTTCTCATATACTCTCACTTCCCTTTATATCTTTAATTGCTAGTTTGCCATATATTCAGAAACATCGTAATCAGTTAATGTACCATTTGTATTTTTCTTATATGTTCCTCCATATACTTTAATACTATCTTTACCAGTATTTACTTCACCATTAAATGCTTTTGCATTCTTTCCTGTCCAAGTACCACCTCTTAGATTAACTAAACCAGTACTTGAAGAATATACAAGTGCATTAGTACCATTATTTGTAAATGTACCATCAATAACTTCAGCAGAAGCATTTCCTTCTACGTATAAACAGTAGTATGAATCTTTAGCACCATCATAACTATTATTTAACGTAACAGCTCCACCATTTATTGTAGCACTAGCATCATTTATAACAGCAACTCCACCATGGATTCCATTAACAGTTCCACCATTCATTGTAAGATGTCCTGCAGCTAATCTTACTGCATATGCATGATATGTTTTACCACTTTCATCAGTATTTTTAACTGTTGCAGTTGATGAAATATCTCCACCATTTATTACAATCTCAGAATTACCAGATGAAGAGATTGCAAAGTATTTACCAGCTATAGTTCCACCATTAATTGTTATTTTTGCATTATTAGCATCTTTTGCAACTGTAATAACTGAACCTCTATTAAGATATTCAGTAGTTTTATAAGTACCACTTTCAACAACTACTTCACTGTTATCTTGAACAGTAATTGCATTATAAGCTGCTTGAATACCACCCATTTTGCTATCATCAGATAGTGTTAAAGTTGCACCATCACTTACTTTAATAGTTCCAGGTTCTACTGTTAAAGTATGACCATTAAAATCAATTGTAGTATCATCATCAATATTTAGAGATGTTTTTTTATCAATTGTAATATCATTATTTAATTCAATAGTATCTACTGAATCATTTTGAATTGCTTTAGCAAGTGTTGTTGGACTTGTAACATTACCAGTAGTTCCACTAATACTTGAAGATGTATCTTCTTCTTCAATCGGATTAGCTGAAAGTGTTACTGTAAAGTTTGCCTTATAATCATCAACTCTTGGTCTATTAATTAGCTTAACTCTAACTTTAACATGAGCAATCTCACTTTCGCTAATAATTGATTTATCAACAGTTTTTGTTACTTCAAAGTATTGTTCTCCATCATTTTCATCATTGATATCAAATGATAGCATTGCATCAATATGATCTGACTCATTTACTACTGTATAAGTAAAATCTACATATTCGCCTACTTCATCTAATTCTCCAGCTGCAAATTTAGCATGTGTATCATCTTCTACACTAGCAGTAATACCATCAACGTTCATAGGACTACTATCAGCATTAACGCCACTAATAACAATAGCGTTATTAACTGGGTCATCTATTGCAGTCTCACTTGCATCATTTTTTACAAATCTAACTTTAAAATCACCACCAGATGATTTAACTGTCGCACGACCATTAACAAGTAAATTAATTCCTGTAATAGCCGCATAACCTATTCCAAGTGTTACTATCGCACCTAGAACAAGTAGTATAAGTTTTCCATTCTTTCTTCTATTCATTTTAAACCTCCTCTTACTCAGTTGGATCAGCTTTTAATGTTACTGTAAATGATCCTTCTGCATTATTTACTTTTGGTACTTTTATTACTTCTACAGTTACTGTAATTGTAGTAGTTGCACCATTACTATTTAATGTATTAGTAGCAGTTTCTGCAGTTACATTAAAATATTCACTATTATTATTAGTAATATTTGTAGATAAATTTGCTTTGATTCCCTCTGATTCATTTATTACTGGAATAGTTAATCTTACTGTATCTCCAACATTAGTCATATTAGATACTGTAACATCTGCACTAAGTCTATCATCACTAAGAGTAATACTTGCACTCTTATCAGTTGTATTACTTGCAGCAGTAACATGTTTTACTGTATCAAAAGTTTGTGCGAATGAATCGCTTCCAGCATTTTCAGTATAAGTTATATAATTTCCATTTGATACAAAATCATTAAAATGTACTACAAAATCTCCATCTTCCGCACTTGCTTTTGCAGTTGCACTACCATTAATAATAAGTGGTATTGCAGTTATTGCAGCATATCCAACACCTAATATTAATACTGCAACTAATATTCCTAAAAATAATTTTCCTTCTTTGCTTTTTCTTTTCATATTCATTACCTCTTTCTTTCTTAATTATTTTTTTTGTTATTTTATTAGGTATAACTACCTTTCACATAAATAATAAATCACTTGTCTATAATCATCACCTTGTCCCTCGCTATCATGAAGATTATACCACATATTTTTAAAAATATACATAAAATGTGATATTTTTTTTAAATTTCATTTAAAATGTGTAAAGCGAGTGTAAAAAATATACAAATTTATAATTTTATGTTAATATAGTTATAGGAGTTGGTAACATGAAGAATAAAAATTATAATTTAAACATCGCACTATTAAGATGTATATTCTGTATTGCAGTACTTTTATATCACACTAATATATTAAAAGGAGGATATTTAGCAGTATGTTCTTTCTTTGCTTTAACAGGATACTTCTCAGTAATATCTATATATAAGAATAAATCAATAGTATCCTATTATGTAAAAAGAGTAAAGAAGATTTACTTGCCTCTACTTATTGTAGTCGCACTATCTATTATATCTATTAACTTACTACACATTAATAAGTTTAACTTTAAACCAGAAATAACATCAGTATTACTTGGATATAATAATTACTTTCAGATAAATGCTAATATGGATTATTTTGCTAAAAACATTAATTCTCCATTTATACATTTATGGTATATAGCTATACTTATGCAATTAGAATTAGTATTCCCTATTATATTTACACTACTTAAAAAGATAGAAGCTAAAGTTAGTAAGTACCTACCTTTTATAATAATGTTTATACTATCTATTATAAGTACATTATATTTCTATAAAATATATAAAGATGGTAACATTACAATTACTTACTATGATACATTTGCAAGAGCATTTTCTTATATACTAGGTTCTACTCTTGCCATATATCATGTAACTATAGGTAAAATATTACAATTAAGATTTAAGAAATCTTTATTAATTACAATATTCTTTACTTATTTAATCGCACTAATTACTCTATTTATTACTATACCTTCTACATCTAAATACTTCGCAATAAGCATGATTATATCTACATTAATTACACTTAGATTAATTGAATATGGTGTAGTACTATTTAAAAAGAACGTTAATATTAGTAATAAATTAATTAAATTTATATCAGATATTAGTTATGAAGTATACTTAGTACAATATCCAGTAATATATTTATTTAGTTTAACTAAGTTACCACATATACTTACAATACCTTTAATAATTGCACTAACACTTATTATCTCTTACATAATACATTTAACATTTAAGAAAAAGATATTACTTTTAAAAATAGTATTTATCATGCTTACTATATATGCAGGTTATCTATATGTAACAATGAAAGATAATACAAAAGAGATTAATGATTTAAAAGATACACTTGAAACTAATCAAGAATTAATGAAGAAGAAACAAGAAGAATATAAGAAAAAAGCACAAGAAAAGCAAGAAAAAGAAGAAGAAATAAAACAAGAAAAGAAAAAAGTAGTAAATGCAGAAGAAATAATGAACTATGTTACTAACTTAAAAGTAGTTGGTATAGGTGACTCAATCATGCTTAATACAGTTGATACATTCTATGAAGTATTTCCTAATGGATACTTTGATGCTTTAAAAAATAGAACAATATGTGCAGGATACGATGTATTAAAAGGAATACAAGATTCAGGTATTACTTGGGATGTACTTGTATTTAACTTAGGAACTAATGGTGAGCCTAATAGGCGGTGCAAAGATAATTTAAGAGAACTTGCTGGTGGAAAAGATATATTCTGGCTTACAACCACCAATCCAGATGTACCAGAAACTAATCCAGATTTAATAGATTACGCAAATGAATTTGAAAACATACATATTCTAGACTGGCCAACTGAAGCAAATAATCATCCTGAATACTTATATTCAGATAATACACACCTAAGACCAGAAGCAACAAGACCTTATGTAGAATTCGTTAAAAACGGTATCTATAACTATTACTTAGAAAAAGCTAAAAATGAAAGCTAAAATAAGAAAACTGATCTAGTCAAACCTAAATCAGTTTTTATTATTATCCATATAAGAATTCATTTCCTGTCAAACTATAGTAGTACTAGATGAGTCTATAAATGGGATATAGTCTTTAATCAAATATAATTTGAATTTTTTTAATTCACTAAACTTTATGATTTTTAGTTATTTGAGTTCATATTCTCTAGCAATAATCCTATCATTTCCACAATAATGCATAATAAACTTATTGTTTTCTTTAGTAATTATTATTCCTATTGTTTTATTATGATTAATAGATTTAACATTCTCATCTATATAATTCTTGTAAATTTGGATTTGTCCAATATGTTCTTTCTTTAGTTCACTAACTTTAAACTCTAATACTACATAACAATTATATTTAATATTAAACAAAAGCATGTCTAAATAATTATATACTTCACCAATTTTAATTGGATACTCTTCTTTAATAAAACAAAAACCATCACCAAGTTCATTTAAAAAACTTGATATATCATTTAATATCAACTTTTGTAGCATTTTCTCTGATATATCGTTAATATCTATATTATTTGGATTATTTATTAATATTGGATTTTTAATTGTATCTATTAAATTTACTTTTTCGTTTTTTATTAATTTAGCCTTAGTTTTATTATCCAATCTTTCATATTCTTTATTCTTTATTTTTTCCTGCAATTGTCTTTTACTTAATCTATTTTTAATACATACATTAATATAATAATTCATTTTATCTCTATCTTTAATTGATAAAAGAATTAATAATTGCGTCCAATTTAATTTGGAAACCACTGGTTTC
>CAMVPJ010000031.1 GCA_947169395.1 uncultured Caryophanales bacterium | reverse complement strand
TAAAGTCAAAAAATAAGAAGCAAAATTAATTGCTTCTTTTACACTAGTTTTTTTTAAGTGTCTCCTAAATGGGGTTCACTTCAAATAGCTAGTTTTTTAATAAGCATTATTTTATTTTATTTGGATGAGTATATGTATCTTCTTTAATATGTTCTGAACCTAAAAAATTATCTAATGGTTCATAGTTTGCATCAATTTCATTTACGTCTTTAACAACAACATTTACTCCATCATCTGTTAATTCTATAGTTGCTTTTCTTATATATTTTTCATCTTCTGTTTCATTTCCATCAAAGTTTTTATCTTGATAGCCTTGATAGAAGAATATTGCTTTTCCATCTTTAAATGAAATTGTTGTATCCTCATCTATGCCACCTATTCTATATAGAAACCATGTAAATGTTATTTCATTATCAGTTACTTTTTTAATAGTAATTTCATTTTGTGTTTGATCATTATGCCATGTTCCAATATATTTTGAATAGTCTTTTTTTACTTCTTCTTGAGTATTATTTGTTTCAGAATTATTATTTTCTTCAATATTAGTATTGTTTTCTGCTTTTAATACGATAGTATCTGTTGCGAATAAAACACATAATATTGATAATAATACTATTATAATTCCCATTAATATAATAATACTATTAGATTTTTTTTCCATATTTACTCCTTTCTATGATTACTTTAACATATTTTATTTATCGTGAAAATATTTTTTTAATTATAACTGTTTTTTACTTTTTATGATAAAATAATTTTAGTTAATTTAGAGGTGAATATATGAATTTTGATTTAGAGATGGAAAGACAAATAGAATCTATTCCTGAGGGGACACCTTTATTACTTCACGCTTGTTGTGCTCCTTGTTCTTCAGCTTGTTTAGAACGATTAGGTAATTATTTTAAAGTTACTATTTTTTATTATAATCCTAATATTACTGATGAAAATGAATATAAAAAGAGACTTAATGAGATTAGTAATTTTATTAAAAAATTTAGGACTAAATATGAAATTAAATTAATTGAAGGTAATTATGATCCTAATGCTTTTTATAATATTTCTTCTGGATTAGAATCTGAACCTGAAAGAGGAAAACGTTGTTATAAATGTTATAACTTAAGATTAGAAGAAACTGCTAAAATAGCTGATCAATATAATTTTGATTATTTTTGTACCACGTTGACTCTTTCTCCTCATAAAAATAGCAATTGGATTAATGAAATTGGGTCTATATTAGATAAGAAATATAATAGTACTTATTTATATTCTGATTTTAAAAAGAAAAATGGATATAAACGTAGTATTGAATTATCTAGAGAATATAATTTATATAGACAAGATTATTGTGGATGTATATATTCTAAAAGAGATAGAAAAGGCGAATAGTCTTTTTTTATGTAAACTTTTGGTTCATTAACTTTACTAGCCTTAGTTATTATTATATAATTAATATGATTAGAGGTGTAGATAATGAAATATTATTGTATTGGAATTAAGGGAACGGGTTTATCTACTTTAGCTCAAATATTGTGTGATTTAGGTAATGAAGTATCTGGTTATGATGATTCAACTAAACATAAATTTACTGAAGATAGATTAAATGAAAGAAATATTCCTATTTATTATGATGGGAATCATGAAGTTACTCCGGATACTATAGTTACATATAGTGCAGCAGTTAGTGAAAATCATCCTGAACTTGTTAGAGTTAGGAATATTGGGTGTACTATAAAGAAATATGCAGAGCTTATGGGGGATGTAATTAATCTATTTACAACTATTGGCGTTTCAGGCACACATGGTAAAACTACTACTACATCAATTATTCGTCATATACTTGAATTAAATGGAGGATGTAATTATTTTGTTGGCGCTGGGGATGGGTTTGCTTCTCAAGCAAATGATTATTTTGTTGTAGAGTGTGATGAATTTAATAGACATTTTACTTATTATCATCCTGCTTATTCTATTATTACAAATATAGAAGCTGAACATTTGGAATGTTATAAAGATATAGATGATATTAGAAATACATTTGAAATATTTGCTAATCAAACTAAAAATCTTGTTGTTGCTAATGGAGATAATATTGAAACTAGAAAAATTAATTATTCTACGCCTGTTATTTTCTTTGGAACTGGATTTAATAATGATGTAATAATTAAAAATATTAAATTAGAAGAAATGTGCTCTAGATTTGATTTATATTATAAAGAAGAATTATATGGTAGTTTTGAAATCCCATTATTTGGTAAACATATGGTAATGGATGCTGCTGCTGCTATTATTTTATGTAAAGAAATGGGTGTTTCTAAAGATATTATTTATTCTGCTTTAAAAACATTTAAGAATGCTAAACGTAGATTTGCAATTGAAAAGTTTGGGCCTACTACTATAATTGATGATTATGCTCATCATCCAACTGAAATTAAAGTTACTCTTGAAGCTGTTAGACAAAAATATCCTGATAAGAGACTGGTAGTTTTATTTAAACCTAATACATATTCTAGAACTAGAGATTTTAAAAATGAATTTATTGAGGCTTTAAAAATAGCTGATAAAGTATTCTTAACTGAAATTGATTGTGATAGGGAAGATCCTAATGATTATCCTGGAATAAGTTCACAGACTATTATTTCTGAAATTGAGGGAGCAGATATTATTTCTGAGGAGACTATTGATAAGTTAAAACCTGAGTTAAATTCAGTTATTTGTGTTATGGGTTGTGCTTATGTAGATGGTTTAATTAATAATTTAAAACTTTTAATTAAAGAAGAAAGTGAAAATGGTAATATAGAGTATTAAGGAGATTATTATGTATGAAAGTATTGTAGAACAAGAATATGAAACTACTATTGATGCTGTTTTAAATATTTTTAATAATAGTAATTCTATCAGTGTTATTAATGAAGAGATAAATAATCTTAATAAATCTGAATATAATTATGTTGCTTTAGATGTATTAAAAAAATTATTATGTATATATACTGATAATAATAAAAATGGTTTTATAAAGTTAATTAAAAAAATTAGAAATAGTGATTATTATGATGATATTATGACATATTATTCTATTATTAAAATGCAAAAACAAATACTTGATACTGTAGATGATGAAGTTGCATTTAAAGAGGCTTATTCTTTTTATGAAGAGTATATATTTAATAATGTTGGGGTTAATGATGATTCCTATAAATTTTTAGTTAATATTAAAAAGGATATTAATGAAAATAAATATCAAAATATTAGAAATAATACACAAAGAGTATTTGATTCTATATGTAGTAAATTAGTTAAAGATATTGATTCCAATTATAAAGATAGTTTTAAGAAATTAGTTATTGAATTAGCCGATTCTTCTGAATTAGATGTTTTATGGGATGCTATTGATATTTTAAGTGAAGAATTAAAATAATTATTGATAAAAGAGTACATTTATGATAAATTATATATGTGCTTTTTGATATGGCCTGTTGGTGAAGTGGCTTAACACACTGCCCTCTCAAGGCAGCATTCACGGATTCGAATTCCGTACAGGCTACCATTGTTATTTACTAGATAGAGATATCTAGTTTTTTTATACTAAAAATAATAATAGTTTTACTGGTATTTTTATTATATTTTTTGTATAATTATAATTAGATAATAAAGAGGGATGTCTATGTTGAAGTTAATTAGAAATATACTAATTTTTATTATTTTATTTGGTATTTGTACTGCTGGAATTGATTATTTTAGAATGAATACTGGAAATGTTCCGTTATTTAATATTAGTTCATATAAGAGTAAAGATAGAATACAATCGTATAGAGGTTTATTTTATCAAGGTAGCAGAAAATGTACTGTTAGTTCTGAAGAACCTTTAGTAGATTCTAGTAATATTACTTTTACTGTATTGTTTTGGGATATAAATGTTCCTAGTAGTTATAAAGATATTCAAGAAGAGTTTACTATTGAGACTAAGGAAAGCGGTATTTGTACAAATAGTGAATTGGTTTATGCAGATTTAAATATTAAAGTTTATACGTATTGTTTGGATGAAATAAATATTGTTAAAGATAATAAGAAGTTATCTTTATATGATTATATGGTTAATAATAATGATTTAATTGATGATATTGATTATCATATGGGTTATATGGGATTATATGATGATAGTAGAACTGTTATGTTAAACTCTAGAGATGATAATTTTACTAATAATGGTTTATCTATGTTTAGATGTAATAATACTAATATAAATGATGTTTATATTGGCCCTAAAAATATGCAATTTCAAGATGATTTTTGTACTTATAAAGATGATGATTTTAAATTTATTTATAAAATAGAAGAAATTCCTAAAGAAGAAATTGTTCCTGCTGTAGGAGATGATAAAGTTGATGAAAAACCTCAAAAAGAAGTTTTTTATGAAGATCTTAAATATCAATATGAATTTGATGAGATTAAAAGCGATAGAATATTTATTGTTTCTCCAGAAGTCAGAGGGAAAGCTGAATTTAAATTTTCTTTAAAGGATGCTTTGACTTATAATATTGTTACTATTGATGAGTTGGAAGCTAAGGGATTAAAATTTAATAGAATAGAAAAAAATAGTTAATAATAGAGACAAATGTCTCTTTTTTTTGTTATAATAAAAATTGGTGATTATATGAGGAGTTGTCTTGTGCTTGAGGGTGGTGCTTTAAGAGGTATATATACAGCTGGAGTTATTGATTATTTACTTGAAAATGATTTTAAATTTGATACTGTAATAGGTGTTTCAGCAGGAGCATTATTTGGTTGTAATTATATATCTAAACAAAAGGGGAGAGCTTTAAGATATAATCTAAAATATAGACATAATAAAAATTATATGGGTTTTTATTCATTAATTACTACTGGTAATATTATGAATGAAAAGTTTTGTTTTGATGATTTAGTTAATAAATTAGATAAGTTTGATTATGATACTTTTAAAAAGAATAAGACTAAGTTTTATGCAGTTGTATCTAATTTAGATACTGGTAAAGCTGAATATAAACTTGTTACTGATATGAGAGATAAAAAACAAATGGAATATTTAAGAGCTAGTGGATCTATGCCTATTATTTCTAAAATAGTTAATATTGATAATAATAAATATTTAGATGGTGGAATGACTGATTCAATACCTATTGATTGGGCATTAAAAGACTATGATAAGGTAGTTGTTGTTAGTACTAGAACAATTGAGTATAGGAAGAAAAAAAGCCCTATATGGCCATATAAATTAGTTTATAGAAAGTATCCTAAATTTATAGAGTCTGTTAAGAATAGATGGATAGATTATAATAAAGTTCAAGATAGATTAATTGAACTTGAAAAAGATAATAAAATATTTGTAATAAGGCCCTCTTATAGTACTGGTATTTCTAGACTTGAAAAAAATCTTGATAAAATTAAAGAACAATATAATTTAGGATATAATGATATGAAAAAAAATTTTAAAAATATGAAAAATTATTTTAAAAAATAATATATTTTTAATATAATAATAATGAAAGGGAGGTCTTTATGTTAGAACTTAAGAATATTACTAAGACTTATAAGACTGAAGGTTTTAGTCAAACTGCTTTAAAAAGTGTTAGTGTAAGTTTTAGAGAGAATGAATTTGCAGCAATACTTGGACCTTCTGGGTCTGGTAAGACTACTTTATTAAATATAATTGGTGGACTTGATCATTATGATTCAGGAGACTTAATTATTAATGGTACAAGTACTAAAAAATATAAAGATTCTAATTGGGATAGTTATAGAAATCATAGAGTAGGTTTTGTTTTTCAAAATTATAATTTAATTACTCATCAAACTATTCTTAATAATGTTAGATTAGCTCTTACTTTATCTGGTATATCTAGAAAAGAAGCTATTAAAAGAAGTAAGAAGGCTTTAAAAGATGTTGGATTAGAAGATCATATTAATAAAAAGCCTAATCAATTATCTGGTGGCCAAATGCAAAGAGTTGCGATTGCTAGAGCTTTAGTTAATGATCCTGATATATTACTTGCTGATGAGCCTACTGGTGCATTAGATTCTGAAACTAGTATTCAGATTATGGATTTACTTAAGAAAATAGCTAAGAAGAAATTAGTTATTATGGTTACTCATAATCCTGAACTTGCAGAAGAGTATGCTAATCGTATTATTAATTTAAAAGATGGTAAGATTACTAGTGATACTAATCCATTTAAAGACTCTAATGAAGTAACTAATTATAATAGTTCTGGTAAGACTACTATGTCTTTCTTTACTGCATTAACTTTATCTTTTAATAATTTAATGACTAAGAAAGGTAGAACTATACTTGTAGCAATGGCTGGATCTATTGGTATAATTGGTATTGCTTTAATACTTGCTGTATCTACTGGATTTCAAAATTATGTAGATTCTATACAAGAAGATACTTTAACGTCTTATCCTCTAACTATTATGCAAGAGACTACTGATATAACTGGTATGTTTTTATCTATGCAGTCTGGTTCTGGAAAAAAGAATAAGAATGATACTATTAAAGAAAAACAATATATGACTAATATGTTTTCTAGTATTAAGTCTAATGATTTAAGAAGTTTTAATAATTATATGCTTAATAATTATAAAGAAGTAGATGATGATATTGCTTCTATTAGTTATTCTTATAGTATAGATCCGTATATTTATACTAAGAATTCTAATAATAAACTATATAAACTTAATCCTAATTCATTATTTTCATCTATATATGGTAATAATATAGCTAGTAGTTTTTCTTCTTTTGCTTCAATTTTTAGTCAAATGACTGAAGATTATGATACTTTAGATGAACAATATAATGTATTATCTGGAAGATGGCCTGAAAAATATGATGAAATGATTATTGTTTTATCAGAACCTGGAAGTATTTCAGATTTATTAGTTTATTCATTAGGTTTAAGAGATCCAGATGAATTAAATGAAATAGTTTCTAAAGCTATGTCTGGACAAAAGGTTGATATTAAGAATAAACCGATGGAATTTACTTATGATGATTTCTTAAATTTAGATTTAAGATTAATTGAACCATATAATTTGTATAAATATAATTCTACTTATAATGTTTATGAAGATATGAGTAAGAATGATGATTATATGAAGAATTTATATAATGATTCTATGAAGATTAAAATAGTAGGAATAGTTAGTCCTAAAAATGGAACAGGGGCAACTGCTCTTAGCCCTGGAGTTAATTATAGATCTGATTTAATTACTTATATTATTAATAATTCTAAAGAGACAGATATTGTAAAAAAACAATTATCTGATCCTGATATTAATGTATTAACTGGTAAAAGATTTGATGATAAGAGTGAAGATGTTGGATTAGAATTTAATGATTTATTAGAAATAGATACTGCTATGTTACAAAGTGCATTTGATATTAAAATAGATACTAATAAGATTGAACAAGATACTATGAATAAAATAAAAGAGATTAATGAATCTATTAATATTGATACTGCTCCAGCAACTAATGATTTTAAAGAAGTATTTAGTGAAGTGCTTACTGATTCTATTAGTGGAATTGAAGGGAATATTAGTTTAAATGATGTTAATAATTATGTAGATAATTATTTTGAGACATCTAATAAAGCTAATGTATTACTTAATAATTTAGAAAATAATTATTATATTCCTAAAAATGTATATGTTTCTACATATGGACCATTTATAAAAGGAGTTTTATCTTCTTATATAAATATGTATTATCAAATGGATCCATCCTTAACAGAAGATACTGAAAATCCGGTTGCAAAAATTATTCCTCAAATGGTTAGTATGGTAGTTGATCCATTAATGGGGACTCCTGATGTTATTAATGCTTGTGATGCTATGGGTAAGGTTATGACTGAGGCTAAGATTAAGACAGAAGTATCTACTAAAGTAGGGGAGTTAATGTCATCTATTACTAGTAGTCTTTCTAATGCATTTAATATTGATCAAAGTAAGATTGCTAATAGTTTTAAATTTAAACTTACTGAGGATGAGTTATCTAGAATTATTTCTTCTATGATGACTCAAAAGAATAATACATATAAAACTAATTTAATTAATTTTGGTTATCAAGATATTGAAGAACCTACTTATATATCTTACTATTTTAATAGTTTTGATGGTAAAGAACATTTCTTAAAATTTATTAAAAAGTATAATAATAAACAAAAGAAAGAAAAGGCAGAAGATAAAGTAATAAGATATTCTGATACTACTGGAATTCTTATGGATTCAGTTAAAACTATAGTTAATGCTGTTAGTTATGTTTTAATAGCATTTGTATCTATTTCATTAGTTGTATCTTCTATAATGATTGGAGTAATTACTTATATTTCTGTATATGAAAGAACTAAAGAGATTGGTATTTTACGTGCTATAGGTGCTAGTAAAAAGAATATATCATCTATATTTAATGCAGAAACATTTATTATTGGATTACTTTCTGGATTATTTGGTATTGGTATTTCTTATATTTTAATTCCAATAATTAATTCTATTCTTCATAAGTTTACTGGAGATATACCTTTAAATGCTGCATTGAGTGTAAGTGGTGCTGTTACATTAGTATTATTAAGTGTAATTCTTACATTAATTGGTGGCTTAATTCCTGCTAAAGCGGCATCTAAAAAAGATCCTGTAGAAGCTTTAAGAAGTGAATAATAAAATTAGTAGTAAAATAAATAGTCAAGTACTTGACTATTTATTTTTATTGTAATAATATTATTATTGCTGATAAGAAGGTGATATTTTGAATATGGGTTTGTTTGGAGAAATTCAATCTCTAAATAATTGTGTTAAAAAGAAATTATTTTCATTAAAAAAAGAAGATGATAATATTTGTCCTAAACCTTTACAGGGAGCTATTATTAATTATTTGTATGAAAATAAGAAGAAAGATATTTATCAAAAAGATTTAGAAATTGCATTTAATATTAGTAAAGCTGCTATTAGTGATGCATTAAATACAATGGAAAAGAATGAAATGATTGAAAGAGTTCAATCTGATTTAGATGCCAGATATAAGAAAATTATTCTTACTAAAAAGGCATTTAATTCATATCTTGATTTTACTAATCATTTAAATATAGTTAATAGTGAATTAGAAAAATCATTAACTAAAGAAGAATTAGATATTTTTATTTGTTTAATTCATAAAATTAATAATTATTTAAGAAAGGATGATGTAGATGATAAAATTATTTAAAAATTTATCTAGAAAAGATTTATTAATTATAATTGCAGTTATTTCTTTAGTAGTTTTTTCAGTATTTTTAGATTTAAGATTACCAGAATATATGAGTGAAATTACTAAATTAGTTCAAACTGAAGGAAGTACATTTAAATCTATTTTAATTGCAGGAGAACATATGCTTATTTGTGCTGTAGGTAGTTTAATTTGTACTATTTGTGTTGGTTTTTTAACTTCATTACTTTCAGCTAGATTTTCTAGAAAAATACGTAGATTAATATTTGAAAAAGTTGAAAATTTTGGTATTGCTGAAATTAAGAAGTTTTCTACTAGTAGTTTGATTACTAGAACTACTAATGATGTTACTCAAATAGAAACATTACTTGCGATGGGAGTTCCATTACTTGTTAAGGCTCCTGTTATGGCTATTTGGGCTTTATTAAAAATAATTGGTAAGAGTAGGGAACTTAGTTTAATTACTGCTACTGGAGTTGTTATTATTGTAGTTACTAATTTAACTATAATTAGAATAGTTGCTCCAAGATTTTCTATTATTCAAAAACTTACTGATAAATTAAATGGTGTTACTAGAGAAAGTATTACTGGTATTAGAGTAATTCATGCTTTTAATGCTGAAAAGTATTCAGAAAAGAGATTTAATAAAGTTAATAATGAATTAACTGGTATTCATTTAACTATAACTAAGACATTTGCTTTTATGGATCCTATAATGAATTTTGTTATGCATTTTCAACAATTAGGTATTTATATTTTAGGAGCTATTTTAATAATAAATGCTGGAATGGCTGATAAGATTAATATATTTAGTAATATGGTTGTTTTTTCTAGTTATGGAATGCAAGTAATTATTTCATTTTTAATGTTAACATTTATATTCATGGTACTTCCAAGAGCTCAAGTATCTTCTAAACGTATTAATGAAGTATTAGAAAGTGATATTTCAGTTAAATCTGGTACATTTACTGGAAAAACTAAAGAAAGTGGTACTGTTGAATTTAAGAATGTTAGTTTTAAATATCCAGATGCAGATGAGTATTTGTTAAAAAATATTAGTTTCAGAGTAGAAAAGGGTGAGACAATTGCATTTATTGGATCTACTGGATCTGGTAAATCAACATTAATCAACTTGGTTCCAAGACTTTATGATGCTACTTTAGGAGAAGTATTTGTAGATGGTGTTAATGTAAAAGAATATGATTTAAAAGAATTAAATAATAGAATTGGTTATATTCCACAAACTGCAGTAATGTTTACTGGTACTGTAGAAGATAATGTTTCATATGGAGATAATGGAAAAGAAAAACCTTCTCTTGAAAAGGTAAAAGAAGCTATAAAGGTTGCACAAGGAAAGAAATTTGTTGAAGATATGGAAGGCTCTTATAAAGCTCATATTGCAAGAGGTGGTACTAATATATCAGGTGGTCAAAAACAAAGATTATCTATTGCTAGAGCAATTGCTAGAGATCCTGAAATATATATTTTTGATGATTCATTTAGTGCATTAGACTATCAAACAGATGCAAAACTTAGAAAAGAATTAAAAAAATATACTAAAGATGCAACTAGTATGATAGTTGCTCAAAGAATTGGTACAATTATTAACGCTGATAAAATTATTGTTCTTGATAAAGGAGAATGTGTTGGAGTTGGAACTCATAAAGAATTATTAAAAACATGTAAAGTATATAAAGAGATTGCTTTATCTCAACTTAGTGAGGAGGAATTAAACAATGCCTAGAAATCATGTGCCTGAAAAAGTTAAGGATTTAAAAGGGACCTTACTAAGATTATTTAAGAACTTAAATAAATGGCGTTATATGCTGGTTGTTGCATCAATTCTTGCAATGATTGCAGCAATGCTTTCTACAATTGCACCTAATAAATTAGCTGATGTTACTGATGTAATTACTGATGGATTGAAACCTAATACAGAAAATATAGAAAAAATATCTACTAAAATATATAAAAATATAATGATAGGAACTTTATCTAATAATCCAGATGATGCAATTAATAAATTTAGTAATTTATCTAATGAAGATAAAGAAAAAATACTTAAGCCTATAGTAATTGATAATGTAGAAATTAATTCAAAAGATCAAATTGCTTTTATTAATATTATTAGTAGTATGTCTCATGATGAAATGTCTCTTGATGCATTAGTTAAATTAGATGAAATGCCTTCTTCAATAAAAAAAGTAATTGAACCTTCAATGGATATTAATGAATTAAAATATAGAGCAATTATTTTAGGAATAATCTATTTATTAAATTCTTTATTTGGATTATGTGAAGGTTTAATAATGGCTTATGTTGGTATAGGTTATTCTAAAAACTTAAGAAAAGGAATTAGTAAAAAGATTAATAGACTTCCTTTAAAATATTTTGATAATCATGAAACTGGAGATGTTTTATCTAGAGTTACAAATGATGTTGATACTATTGGTATTAATATGAGTGATAATATTACTTCTTTAATTACTAATATTACATTATTCTTAGGTTCAATTATTATGATGTTCGTAACTAATTGGATAATGGCTTGTACAGCTATTTCTGCAAGTATAATTGGTTTTGTTTTATCATTTATGTTATTAAAGAAATCTCAAAAATATTTTGTAGAAAGACAAAAACAATTAGGAGATTTAAATGGTCATATTGAAGAGATATTCTCTGGGCATAATGTTGTTAAGGCGTATAATGGAGAGGAAGAAGCTTTAAAAGAATTTGATCGTATAAATAATAATTTATATAATTGTAATCGTAAGAGTCAATTTTTATCTGGTATTATGCAACCAATTATGCATTTTATTGGTAATTTTGGATATGTTGCTGTATGTGTAGTTGGAGCATTACTTGTTATGAATGATATGACTACATTTGGTACAATTGTTGCTTTTATGATTTATGTTAGATTATTTACTAATCCTTTATCTAGAATTGCTCAAGCATTAACTACTATGCAATCAATTGCTGCTGCAGGAGAGAGAGTTTTTGAATTTATGGATGAAGATGAAGTTAGTGATGAATCTCATATGAAAGAAAAAATTGATAAAAAGAAGGCTATTGGAAATATTGAATTTAAAAATGTTAAATTTGGATATGATGAGAATAAAATTATAATTAAAGATTTTAGTGCTTCAGTAAAGGCAGGTCAAAAGATTGCAATTGTTGGTCCTACGGGAGCTGGTAAAACTACTATGGTTAATTTATTAATGAAATTTTATGAAATTAATGATGGTGATATTTTAATAGATGGTAAATCTATTAAAGAATTATCTAGAGAAAATATTCATGATTTATTTATTATGGTTTTACAAGATACATGGTTATTTGAAGGTACAATTCGTGATAATCTTAAATTTAATAGAAAAGATGTTTCTGATGAAAAGATATGGGATATTTGTAAAACAGTAGGAGTAGATCATTTTATTAAGACTCTTCCAGGAGGACTTGACTCTATGGTAGGAGATAATGATAGTATTTCTTCTGGGCAAAAGCAATTATTAACTATTGCGAGAGGTATGATTGAAGATCAACCATTCTTAATTCTTGATGAGGCTACATCTAATGTTGATACTAGAACTGAGGAATTAGTTCAAAAAGCAATGGATAAATTAACTGTAGGTAGAACTTCATTTATAATAGCTCATAGATTAAGTACAATTAAAAATGCTGATTTAATTCTTGTTATGAATGAAGGAAATATTATAGAACAAGGAACTCATGAAGAATTATTAAAACAAAATGGATTTTATAGTGAGTTATATAATTCACAATTTCAACAATAAAAGAGTATTATACTCTTTTTTTTATCTTTATTATTTGGTATTATATAGAAGAGGAGTGGTAATATGGCTAAATATTGTAGATACTGCGGAGCAGAAAATAAAGAAGAAACTAAATTTTGTGGAAGTTGTGGAGCTAATTTAGTTGATAGTACAACAACTGCTAATAATAGTAATGTTAATGATGATAATAGAAAGTCTAAATTGGCTGCTGGTCTATTGGGATTATTTTTAGGTTCTTT
>CAMVPJ010000030.1 GCA_947169395.1 uncultured Caryophanales bacterium | reverse complement strand
AAAAAATGAGTATAATGGTAATCAAGGAGGGATAATTATGAACATGAATATGAATAATCCTTATCAAGAAAATCTAGAAAATGCTTTAGAAAAGTACGGACGAGATATTGTTAAGGCAGTTAAGGATAATAAGACCGATCCCGTAATAGGTAGGGATGAAGAAATACGTAATGTAACACGTATTCTATCTCGTAAGACTAAGAACAATCCTGTATTAATTGGTGAACCTGGTGTAGGTAAGACTGCAATTATAGAAGGACTTGCCCAAAGAATAGTGAAAGGAGATGTACCAAATAGTTTAAAGAATAAAACTATTTGGGAACTTGATTTAGGTGCGTTAATTGCAGGTGCGAAGTTTCGTGGTGAATTTGAAGAAAGACTAAAAGCGGTATTAAAAGAAATTAAAGAGTCTAATGGAGATATTATTCTTTTTATTGATGAGATACATATGATAGTAGGAGCTGGTGCGGAAGGTGCGATGGATGCAGGTAACTTACTAAAACCAATGCTTGCTCGTGGTGAGATATTATGTATTGGAGCAACTACTTTAAATGAGTATCGTAAGTATATTGAAAAAGATGGTGCTTTAGAGAGAAGATTTCAGAAAGTAATGGTTAAAGAACCAACTGTAATGGATACTATTACAATACTTAGAGGTTTAAAATCTAGATTTGAAGTATATCATAAAGTTACTATTAAAGATAAAGCATTAGTTGCAGCAGCTACTTTATCAAATAGATATATAACAGATAGATTCTTACCTGATAAGGCTATAGACTTAGTAGATGAAGCATGTGCAACTATTAAAGTACAGATGGAGTCAGTTCCAACTGAGATTGATACTTTAACAAGAAAGATTATGCAACTTGAAATTGAAAAGGAAGCATTAAAGAAAGAAAAAGATGATATATCTAAATCTAGAATTAATGATATAAATACTAAACTAGAAGAATTAAAAGAAAAAGAAACTAAGTTAAAAAATGATTGGCAAGAAGAAAAGAATATCAACAATCTAATTAATAAAAAGAAAGAAGAAATAGAAAAGGCTACTCTAGATTTAGAACATGCAGAAGATGAATATGAACTAGAGCGTGCAGCTATACTACGTCACGGTACACTTCCTAAATTAAATAAGGAATTAGATAGTTTACGCGAAAAGAGTAAAAATACTATTCTTAGTGATGTAGTAGATGATGAGGATATTGCAAAAATTATATCTAAATGGACTAGTATTCCAATAAGTAAACTTGTTGGTGGTGAAAGAGAAAAACTTATTAATCTAGAGAAGAATTTAGAAAGAAGAGTTAAAGGACAAAATGATGCACTACATACTGTAAGTGAAGCAATAATCAGATCACGAGCAGGCATTAAAGATCCAAATAGACCAATTGGTTCATTTATCTTCTTAGGGCCTACTGGCGTAGGTAAAACTGAGGTTGCAAAAAGTTTAGCAGAAGAGTTATTTGATGATGAACGCCACATGGTTAGAATTGATATGAGTGAGTATATGGAATCTCATTCAGTTGCTAGATTAATTGGTGCGCCTCCAGGATACGTTGGATACGATGAAGGTGGACAATTAACTGAAGCAGTTAGAAGAAATCCTTATAGTATTATTCTATTTGATGAAATAGAAAAGGCTCATAAAGATATATTTAATGTACTACTTCAAATACTTGATGATGGTCGTATTACTGATTCTCAAGGTAGAACAGTTGACTTTAAAAATACAATTATCATTATGACATCTAATATCGGTAGTGAGTATATTCTTGATAATAATGAGAATTCTAAAAAACTTATTGAAGCTGAATTACATAGTACTTTTAAACCAGAATTCTTAAATAGAATAGATGAGATTATTACCTTTAATCCTCTTAATAAGGAAATTCTATATAAGATTCTGGATAATCAAATATTAGATATTAATAAAAGACTTATCAATAAACACATTATTATTGAACTTACTGATAATTGTAAGAATACAATTATCGATAATGCTTATAATCCAATATACGGAGCAAGACCTTTAAAAAGATATTTAAGTAAAAACATTGAATCATTAATTGCTAACTCCATTATTAAAGATGAAATAAAACCAAATTCTAAAGTATTAATAGATTATAAAGATAATAATTATATTATTGCAAACAAATAAGAAGGCTATATTAGTCTTCTTTTATTATTATCAATATCTTGGCAAATCCGGAGTCTTGTCCGTTTTGGCCATGCTATCTAACTACTATTGCCATAGAACCAACCGATGAATACAAACTACTAATCTTATTTTTAGATAAAGTAAACTCATACTGCCCTGAAGTTCTTGTCCAAGGATCATATATAATAAAATCTCCTGTTATTTTGTTATAACCTACAATTAATTGAACGTGTAAATTCCTTGGAACACCGTTAGACCAATTTACTGGATTGTTATAAGCATATGTTAAATATATAATTACTGGATTACCATTAACAATCTCAGTTGCAATATCGTCTATACTCGCACCACTTATATTAGAAATATTGCCATTACCAGATGATGATATACCGTATTCAACAAGCGGATTAGGCGCAATCCAATGAGCTACATCCATAGGATCTTTTCCAAATATATCTAAGTAAAAACCTGTATTAGGATTATCACTTTTAGGCATATTAGCAGAATAAGTATATAAATCAACACCAGTTAAATATCCTTTATATTGTAATGCCATAAGCATTGAGGCAGCCTCACATCCATTTAATACACCATTTCTATTTTGACTTATATAAGGAACATTTAATTTAACCCAAGCCTCATTTATCTGTCTCTTTCTTTCTGCTTCTTCCTGAGCCCTTCTTTCTCTTTCAATTCTTAACTGTTCTAATCGTACTCTTTCTTTTTCTCTTTCAATTGCTTCTATTTCTTCAACTTTAGTTAAAACAATACTAAGTTTATCATTTAAAACACTTTTAATATCTTCTTGTTTTAAAGAATCAACTAATGCTTTTGCTTCATTATAAATATCTCTATTAACACTATCAATTACTACATTATTATCATAATCGCTAAATAAGTTATGAACATTATTTTGTGCATTATTAATATTATCATACTCACTTTTTAATTCATTAATTCTATTTTGAATAATTTCTTTATACTTAGTATCTAATTTATTACTTTCTTCAGCAAGTTTATTAATATCTTCTTCTTTTATCGATGATATTACTACATTATCATTATAATAATTATTTACTTTATTATTTAAATTAATATATTCCTTTGCTCTTAACACATCATTTTTAATATCTAATACACTATCTTGATTGTATACTAATTTTGTTTTATCCAAACAAGTATCTAATTCTTTTACAGTTACATTATCTTTTAATAAGTTATCACTATATAAAGAACTACAATAACTAACTGCATTCTCATATATTTCTTTTCTTTTTTCAGCTAGCTTTTTTTTATCTGATTCTAATTTGTGATAAATAATAAAACATACCAACACACTAATCAATATAAACAAGACTATAGAAATAATAATTATTAATTTTTTGTTACTTCGTATCATATATCTCTCCTACTTTTTAAGTATACAATAAAAGCAGAAAAAAAGGAACTACCTTTTTTGTTCCTTTATTAATTTTGCTTGAATAACTATTCTATTACCATTAAAATCAAGGCAAGTAGAAAGTGTAAGCAATCTATCTTTTGTAGTAACATTTATACCAAAATCATATATACTGCGTGATACCATTGTATCAATGAACTTCTGATAAGATTCATCATTTTCAAATGTATGAGTAAGATAATATGACTCTGATGGAATTGTATATATTGATACTATTTGCCATAAAGTATTCTTCTCGGGTGTTGATAACTTGATAATTTGGTTTTCTTTATTTGTATACCAAGATTCATCTAATACATTCTCTAGACTACCAAACATAACTTGATCAACACGACCATGACCATATATAACTGTGTTCTTTAAGAAATTATCAAAATTAGATTTATAATCAGCAAATAACCATCCAGCTACATTATATGATTTATCAAAAGAGTGATTTAAATAAAACTCATTATCTCCACCTTGTACAAATGGATAATTAACATTAGTATTATTAACATAAATCCATCCCTTAGTATCAGGATTAATTCTTTTTAATTCATCAAAATCAACACTAATCATAGTTGTTTTCATATAATTCCAATAATCTTCACCATATTTATGATTTTCTGCAGCCTCACCAGTTACTTCTGGTATCTCAGTTGCACTGAAGGCAATATTTTCTTCTATCTTTGTATTCTTAAGAACATTATTCATTAAATGATGAACATCTTCACCTTCACTATACCAATTAAATAATGTAACTCCACCAAAGATTAAAGCAGCTAATGATATAAATAACAATATAAAGTATTTATTAAATATCTTTATCTTTTTCTTAGTCTTCTTCTTACCATAAATAAAAATATCAACAAGATTCTTTATTTCTTTATCATTTTTAATCTTCTTTTCATTTAAAGAAGCAATGAAACTATCTATTTTTGATTTACCCTCATCATTGATTTCAAAAACCTTAAGCCATCTATCATATGGAGTATAAATATCTTTATCATTAACTATATCGTGTTTAAAATAAAAATACTTATTATTCTCTTTACATATAGTAAAATCAATGTCATTATATTTAAAACTATATATTTTATTATATACTTTACCGTTATAAAGGCATAATGAATTCATACTCAAATTCATACTCATCCCCCTTTTCAATTGGTGTTTATACTATCACAAATAAAGAAAAAATGCAAATTAATAAAAAGCAGATCATATTGATCTACTTAATTATTTTTGATGTTTTAATTTATAAATTGATAATCCTGCACCAGCCGCACCAATAACCATAATTACAACAAACATTGTAATATTTTTACCAGCTGTATCTGGAGTCTTAGAGTTGTACATTACAACTGTTGTTTCAACTTCACCAGAATCACCAACACTAAACTTAATTACTTCATAACTTAAATCATATCCTGAAGGTGCTTGAATCTCAATTAGAGTATATTCACCTTTATCAAGTTCAAGATAATGAGGTTCATTACCTGATACCCATCTATCAATTTCTTCACCCTTAGAATTTTTAAGGACTAAAGTTGCTCCAGGTAATTCAGTCTTAGTAGTAATATCTTGTTTACTAATTTTAACTTTATACTTATCTTCTAAAGCATTATACATAGTAACTTCAGTTACTTTATTATTCGCTTTAAGTTCGAACTCAATAGTTTCTTCACTTAACTTATATCCTTTAGGAGCAATAATCTCAGTTAATGTATATGTACCTTCTTCTAATTCTTCAACATAATGTGGTTTATCAGAAGATACCCATTTATCTACTTCTTCACCTTTAGCATTCTTAAGGATTAAGGTTGCACCTGGAAGTTCTTTCTTATTAGTTAAATCTTGTTTACTAATTTTAAGCTTAGTAACTTTCTTTTCTTTAGTTATTGTACCACTAATATCTTTATCACTAGTCTTATTAGATTTTTCAATATCATTTATAGTAATAGCTTGATTACCACTACCACAATCATATCTTTTAGCAATACTAGTAGTCTTTGTACCACTAACTTTAACATTAACAGTTACAGTCTCTCCATCTTTAACGGAAGTGTTAGGTACTTTTACATAGAAATCATTTCCATTCTTTTCATAAGATGCACCCTCTACACCACTTAAAGAAATAGTGTAATTATTATTACCAGATACTGTTACTTTATTAGAAACATAATTATCTCCATTTAAAGTAAATGTTAACTTATCAGCATTTAAACTAATATTATAATCCTTATTAGCGTCATTATATGCTTTAACAGCTGCATCATAATAAGGTTTAATAGCATCAACAACTCTTACATTATTAACTTCATCTTTAGTCTCATAATCATATAAAAACTTATTAATAGCAAGTTCAGCATAATAATAATTTTGCGTACTTGGAGATGCATTATATTTTTCTATTATAGCTGCAACACCAGAAGCACCAGCATAACTCCACTGACTACTACTTAATTTACAACTAGAACCTACTCCTTGTACATTAAATGTTGTACAGAATGCTACACCATTACCATACACCTTATGATAAAGACTAACTCCTCCATCATAACTAATTACACTTTCCTTTGTAATACCATCAATACTATTTGGAAGTGCATTTACTCCACTTGTACCAATCATTGATACAATTCCTACTACAAATACTAGTAATAGATACTTTAATTTATTAAACATATATATTCCCCCTTCGCCTTTTTCGGCTGACGGTTCATATAATAACACAAATATTACACATTGTCAATTTGAAAAAACTACTTTTTCAACACTTTTTTTAATTCTTTAACATTTTTATCTTCCATCTTAGTTAAAGGAAGTCTTAACTCATCACTTTTAATCAGTCCTACTTCATATAAAGCACGTTTTACTGGTATTGGATTAACCTCACTAAATAATACTTTACTATATATAATTGCTTTTTCATTTAATAAACTACTCTTTTTATAATCACCACTCAAATATGAATAAACTAAATTGTGCATATCTTTAGGAATTACATTAGCATTCACAGATATTACACCAACTCCACCTAATGATAATATAGGTAATACTTGATCATCATTACCAGAATAAATATCCATATCTATATTATACTCACTCTTTAAATAAGCTAGCCTAGCTACCTGCGATATATTACCACTAGCTTCCTTAATACCCACTACATTCTTATTATTCTTAACAATATCAAGTGCAGTTGATGGTTCAATATTTACACCAGTTCTACTAGGTACATTATACATAAGAATTGGAATACTTACATTATCACTAATCATTTTATAGTGTTCCTTTAAACCATTTTGAGTACATTTGTTATAGTAAGGAGTAACAACAAGTAATCCATCTACCCCTAACTTTTCTGCAGTCATAGATAACTTAACCGCACTCTTAGTACAATTAGAACCAGTTCCAGCAATAACACATACCCTACCATCTACATATTCAACACACCTCTTAATACATTCAATCTGTTCATCATAGGATAACGTTGATGCTTCACCTGTTGTACCACATACAATAATAGCATCAGTTCCATTATCAATAACATAATCAATTAACCTATACATCGATTTATAATCAATCTTATCATTATAAAAAGGAGTAACAAGCGCAACACCAGATCCCTTAAACAACGACATAACACCACCTCAGTATATTTTATGAACAAAATATTTTTATGCATCAAAAAACTTGTATATTAATCTGCTACACAAGCTTTTATAGATGCATCATAGCTATAATTATCAGGACAACATACCATGCCTAGTTTTTCATAATGATAATTAGTTTCACATACAGGTTTCTTCTCATAGTTTGCTTTAGTACATTTACCATTATTCATTTTATAATCTTTAGGACATGTTAAATCTACACTACAAGTTTGATTTCCATCTTCATCTGTTTCTAAATCTCCACTACAAATAGGTTCTTCTACATCAACATTATCTGTTTCTATTAAACACATACCATCTTCTTGATTCTTACATTCTGCTGGATATTTATAATCTTTAATATCTTTCTTTTGTTTTGTTTCTTCTTTAGTAGTAGTATTAGTTTCTTCTTTTTTCTCTTCTTTAGTTTCAGTTTCTTCTTTAGAACTATAATTATTAGTTGCAGTAGTAGCTGGTCCATCATATGTATATGTTGGCTCTAACTTCTTACCAGTAATAACATCATTAATTAAATCATGAGCTTGTTCAATAGAACCTAGCTTTGGTTCAAATACGAATAACTTCATATTTCCACCACTATATGTATAGTTATTACTGTTAACTCCATCTAAGTTATATGTAGATACATTCCATGTAGCCATATCATTTAATTGCATCTTTAATAGAGATGTAATTTTATTAGAACTCATATTAGTTTGAAATTTACCTTTTAATGAGTTTAATAATGAATCATACTTAGTAATAATACTTTTACTACAAACTTTTTTAATTAGTGCGGCTATTACTGCTTGTTGATCTTTACCACGCTGTATATCTCCTGCTTGGAAAGCCTTACGTTCTCTTGCGAATGCAAGTGCTTGTTCACCATTCATATTGTTATTTCCCTCAGTAAAATGAACTCCATCAATTGATGTAAATGTATAATCAGAATATACTGTAATTCCACCTAAGGCATTTACTATATCTATTAATGATGTGAAATTAACTTTTACATAATAATTAATCTCTATATCAAGTAAATCTTCTATAGTTGCGATAGACATATCTACTCCATATATTCCTGCATGAGTTAGTTTATCTTTAATACCAGTTGTACCATGTAACTGTACATAGTAATCTCTTGGAATACTTGTAAGTAATACTTGCTTAGTCTTAGGATTGACTGTCGCAACTATATTAACATCACTTCTTGATACTGATGAAATCTCTCCATAAGTATCTATTCCAGTAATATAGATATTAAATGGCTTACTTGTTACATTAACATCTTTTGCTTTGGTCTTAGATTTAATCTTAATTACAAACTTGTATATTACTTTTGTCTTATTATTAAATTCAGGATTATCTTCATTAACCATTGATAATACTGAATCTTCTAACATAATAACTTTCTCTTCGTTATTTAATAATTTACTTGCCATCTCATTTGCATCATCATAATCTTTAAAATTAACATCTACACTTTTTAATACTTTTTTATTAGCTTCTTTTGCTCCTTTAGAATTAGAGTAATATGCAATATCTAAATCTTTAATATCTTTGATCTTATTATACTTACTATCATTAACAACTATTACTGAGTATGTTTCTGTCTTATAATCAGTTGGTCCTATTTTAGCAAGGAATCCTAGTGTATTTAGTATGTAGTGAGCAAAAAACGCCATAACTCCTAATACTACTATTGTTAGAAAAGCGAATAATCCTCTAACTCCTTTTCTAGCTTTCTTACGCATTAGAAATATATCAAAAAATATATTGATGAATGCAATTCCTCCTAATACTAAATATAAATACTTATTAGGAAGTAAATTTACTTTATATATAATATAAGACATAAACAAACTTGCTAGAAATAATATTAAAGCAAGTATTTTAAATATACTTAATTTTCTTTTTCTTCTTCTCATAATATCACGCTACCTATTTTTTTAATTATAACAAAATATATTATGTGTGTAAATTATATTCACTTATTTTTCATTTTTAATTCTTTTATACTCTAAATTAAAGTAATCATCAGTCATACCTGCAATAAAATCTATCACAATTCTTGCTTTAGTATTTGCTTTATAACTTTCATCTTTATAATTAAGATATACTTTAAATATTGGAGATTCTAAGTTATTATTTTCAATATCGTTAACATAAGTATTAAATAATAATCTAAACATATCTTCATACTTAACTAAATCATCTTTAGTATTTGCTTTAAGATATATATGTTTATAATTAAAATCTTTTAATTCATTAATCGCATTATAAACATCATCAGATATCTTTATATAGTTTTTATTATAACTATTATTAATTATATCCATAACAATAGTATTTACAATCTCACGATTATTATTACCAAGTACACTTGTAATAGTAATAGGTATTTCTTTTTTATCAATAATACCTACTCTAATTGCATCTTCAATGTCCCTTCCTAAATATCCAATTAGGTCACTAACTCTAACTACACATCCTTCAAGAGTCATAGGACGCATATTTTTAATTATATCTTTATCCTTATAACTATTATTATACTCATCTAAAAACTCATCTACTGTTTTTTCTCTAGGTTCATAAATACCAAGCGCAACCTCACCATTATGACACATTATTGCATCTAATACTTGAACAGTTATATTTCTGCCTAATCCTTTATTTTCAATACTCATTAATGTTCTTACACTCTGTATATTATGATTAAAATAGCCTTCATTTTTTTCTAAACTAATCTTATTTAGTATCGCTTCTCCAACATGTCCAATTGGTGTATGACCTAAATCGTGTCCTAGTGCAGCAGCTTCTATTAAATCTTCATTTAAATTTAAAGCTCTACCAATAGTTCTAGCAATCTTACTTACTAATTGAACATGAATTATTCTTTTACTTATATTAGTATTATCATTATTACTAAAAACTTGAGTTTTATCTAAATATCTTGTATATGATAGGGAATAGATTATTCTATCAACATCTCTAAAGAAAGGTGTTCTAAAATCAGCATCTTCCTTATTCAATCTAATTGCTTTACTATCTGGACATGCATAAATAGAAAGTCCATCTTGAAACTTAATCATATTATCTTTATAATCCACAAAACCACCTACTTATATTATTATCTTTTTATTATAGTTCCATATTCAACTTTATCTACTAATTTACAAGTATCTAAACCTACCGTATAAACAGAACCTCCCATTTTATACGTTGCTTCTTTACTTGGACAACATCCAAAAACACTTTTTAAATAGGATATGCCTGCACCGTAAGTCGATTCACCCCAACCAGGTAAATAAGTGTTAGGGTAATTATGAACATTCTCTATTTCATCAAGCCATGATATATCACTATAATTTTGCATAACAGAAATTTTTCTATCTCCATACAAATTATCCATAATTATATCCATCATCCCTTGACCATAATTGTATGACTGCGTAGCAAGAAATATATTGCCATAATTCTCTTTTAACTTATTTTGAAAAATCATACAACCTATTTTTATGTTTGTCTCTAAGTCACAAGCAGCATCCATAGTAACGTATTCAGTATCCCATTCATTAGTATTATAATTATATGCTGTAACTGCTTCGCCACTAGGACTTTCGAGCTGCATTAGTCCAACGCCAGCCCCTTTATACCAATCACCTCCTGGTATACAAGCGTCGTGATTAAAAGATGATTCACAAAATGCTATTGATGCCATAATATTAGGATCAATTCCATAATCACTAGCATATTTATAAATAAGTTGTCCTTCTGGGGATGCTAAATAATCAATAACAATCTTTTTATCTGGACTACTTCCTACATTGAAAGGATCTGGTGCTTTTTCAGTATTTTCTATAACAATTTCATCTTTATTTTCTAAAACAGGATAATCAACATTTTTAAAGGAAATTGAATCTCCATTATCAATAGTTTTAACATAAATATTGTTATCAACCGGCTTCTCATCTGCTTTTGCAATATTAAATGGTATTAAATTAGCTGCAACAATAAAAACTGTCCCTAAAGCTAACGCCAATAGTTTTCCTTTTTTCTTTTTACATTTCTTAGTTACTTTCATCCTTCTACCACTATATTTATTATCTCTATAAGTCTTATAACCCTTTTTATTCATAATTCTCCTTTTTTAATGCGTGCAAATACTCAGTTGTAGTTTTCTTTTCTACCTCTTTATTCTTACTTGCTTTATATCTTTTATGATTACACTCATATCTTTTATAGATACCATATTTCTTCATTATATCTTCTATCTCTTTAAAACTCATAATACCTTCATCATTATAACTTAAGAAAATATATTTAAACTTTGCATTCTTTATTAAATCTTCAAATTCCTTAGCAACCTCATTCTTTTTATTATATTTAGATTTAAATTGATTAACTCTAGTTCCAGCTTTACCAGTAATCTCTGGATAATCAGAATAAGCAATAGTTTCTAGTATATGATAATTAGTTGCATACTTTCTTGAATTATAAGGTGGATCTAAGTATAGTATATCACCCTTAATCTCTTTAACTAACTCATTTGAGTCTTCAATATATACCTTGCATTTAGAATCTTTATTAATAACTATATCAAGAGGTTTTAACTCCATAGTTTTCTCAGCAGACTTCTTCATACTCTTTAAAAATGCTTCATATACCGATGCAGTATTAGCTACCTTATCTGCTGCTTCTAGTAAACATGTAAGTAAGTAATAATACTCATTCTTAGTAATAATTTCTTTCTTATACCACTTCTCTATACAGTCTCTAATAGAATCTATTTTAATTGCATTCTCACTACTATAATAACACCTTTCATACTTACTACCTAAAGTACCTTCTAAAGTATAATTATTATATATAAATCCATGATAATTGTTAAGTTTATTTAAGTATATAAACGGGTCACTTATACCAATTAACTTTAATCCAGAAAAACTAGGTACACTATTATTTTCTAAGTAATGTTTATTTATTACATAACTATAAAATTGAGTATCATTAGCAAGAACATCAAAACCAAGTGATTTAAATCTTTTACCAACTACACCAGTGCCTGCAAATATGTCACAAAATACTTTATTATCATTACCAGCAAAATCAATAATAGACTCCTCTATAAAATCAATTATCGAATGTTTAGAACCTATATAATTCATACAAACTCTCCCCTACCTGTCTGTATAAATTATACACTAAATATTGAATTAATGAAAGTATTATGCTAGAAAAACTTGGCATAAATTATTAACATATCAAAGTGCTTATTAGCAGGTAAAATATATAATATATCTTTAGATTGGTTATGTGGAAGAAAAGAAAAAAGTTAAGAAAATCTTAACTAAAACCACTAGAGTAAACATAAAATTAAATATAGTTTAAATATTACAATATCAATTAAAAATTTCACTATGAGAACCAGTTGCAACTAATAGTAATATCAATTTATTATCAAGATACTTATATACTAATAACCAATCAGGATTAATATGACATTCACTACAATCTTTATAGATTTTATCATTTATCAAATTATGGTTTCTATATTTAGGTTCTAAAGATTCATAATTTGCAAGCTTTTCAACAACATAAAATAATTCATCTACATTTTTACCCTGTTTGGAAATTTTCTTTAACTGTTTCTTGAATTTATTAGTATAGTCAACCTCACACTTAACTTTATTAGTTAGTTTAATCATCTAGCAATGCCTTCTTTAAATCTTCTATATTGTTATAACCTTTTCTTTTACCATCCTTATATTCCTGTTCTATCGTGTCACTCTCTTCTAACGCTTCCAATAATTCTTTGCTTGGTCTTGGATTTCTAACTTCAAATGGCAAACCATTTCTTTTTATAACTTGTTTTAAAGTCATATTAATCAATGTGCTCATATTAAGTCCCAAATCTTTTAAAATATTGGTAACTTGTTTTTTATCATTAGCATCAACTTGAACATTAATTGCACTAGTTAAATTATTCATAATACACCTCTTTCTACAAGGATAGTAACACATTTTACACCAGATGTCAACAAATAAACAACAAAACAGCAATATTATATGTAGTATGTATAATAGTATTTTTATTATAGTTGTTCGAACTTTTCGAATAACTGAATCTTCTTCAAATTAAAATACAAACAAACTCAATAGTTAATTGAGCTTTTTTTATTATAAATAATACAGTAATAATCTGTCATATTGGTTTTAATATGAAACATTATGTATTAACAGATGTGTAGTCTACGGAGACAAATGGAGACGAACGGAGAGGTACATGTATGTAAATAAACATTTTCTACAAAGCTGTGTTCAACTTTATGACTGATGGAGCAAAAAGTGTGATATAATAGATATA
>CAMVPJ010000029.1 GCA_947169395.1 uncultured Caryophanales bacterium | reverse complement strand
GTGTCCAAGGTAATTTTGCCACTGCCGGTGGCAGAATTTCTTCATCTTTATATTCGAGATAAAATCTTTTCATTCTTCTTAAGTTTCTTGCTGAAAATCCTTTTATATTTGGAAAATCTAACTTTAATTCTACTTCTAGTGTTTCAATAAATTTATCTCCCCATTTAGAATTATCATTTATTATTTTACCTAATTTAAAATATAAATTAATTAATCTACTATTAGCATCACTTAATATTTGTGTTTGTGTATTAATAATTTCATTTTTAATACTTACAATTGTCTCTTTGAAATCTTTTTCTAAAATTCCCATCCCTCCTATATTTTTAATCTAGTTAGTACTACCAATTAATAATACTTATTTTAGTAATTTGTATTTCTACACAAATGATATGTTCTTACTATATTTTTTAATTTCTTGAAATAAGTAAATATATAATCATTTATATCTATTGAATTAACATTTTTTTGCTTTTAATATAATCAATTACTACTATTTGGCTTACACTAATCTCCACTCCATATTTTGAAGACTTTTCTAACTCCCGCCTTACATCTACGATATTTGATAATTTGTAATCAGCCATTCTATTAAGTTAGAATAATCTACTTTAACATTTTCTAGATACTCTCTTATATGTAAAATATCAGATGTTAAGAGTTGTGCAAATTTATAAAATTATAAGTTTCCCAGGTCATATGGTAATTATATTATTTATTTAATTCTATATACTTTTTATTATCAATTATATAGCTTTTAATTACTCTATTTTCCTCTAGTCGATTTATTAAGTAAATATATATCCAATCGGAGTACATCACGCGAGGTATTATTGGATTGCCCATTAAATCAGCTACAAATTTAAAAATATATATTTTGCCTATTATCTTTAATCTATCAATAATTTTATTTTCAAAAACATCAATATCACAAGAAATAACCGTTCCATTTAACATATATCGTAATTCTTTATTATCATTAACAACCCTTTTCCATTCATTACAATAATCTTCTTTTTGTAAGTCGGTTAATATATGTTCCATCTTTTCTAATTTAGATAATTCTTTTTCACTCACACAGCCTAATGTTATAGCTCCCCAATCTATTTCTTCAGAAAAAACAACACTAATCGTCTTATCTTTATATAAATAACATATTAATAAAAGTAAACAATAATCATCACAATCTAAATGACTTGACCAAACTCTTATTTTTTTACAATTTTTAACAAGATCTTTTAATTTATCAAAATCATCTGTAAAATCATATGATATATCTTTTCTATTATATTGAGACAAATTTTTTCTATTAAATGGAGTTACACTATCAAGCTTGCCAATGCATAATGATAAAGGTAAGCAGACTTTAATATTCTCATTTCCACCACGTTTTAATAATCCAAGTTCAGAATCTGATGATACAATTTCTATAATATCATTATTATATCCATCAAAATTTTTATATTCATAAATCATTTTAATCGCCTCTTTTATTTTAGTTAGACTATTTCATTTATTTTCTTCTCTAAAATATAAGTCTTTTTACACTTTTTTTCTCTTGGTAATTGTCTATTTAAACTTTCTTCTGATTTTTGTTTATATTCATCGTCAGTATAAAACTTCCCATTCTAATTTTTAATGGACAGTTTGTATATCTATCAAAATGCTTTAAAACATTTTTTCTAGTTTCTTCTGTTATTTTAAAAATTTTATAATCTTCAAATAATATTTTTTTATCTATATCCATTATATCATCTCCTTTTATAACATCATTAACTCTTTCTTTCAAGCAATTAGTTTTATACTCATTCCATCAGATGCAGTTACCGAGAATTCCTCGACAACACATTTTTCATCTAATTCATTTTATCTAAAAACTGAATAATAAATTTAGATACCATATCAGAACTAATCTTTAAGAATTCCTCAAAGGTAATATTATTATCTTTTTCATATGGTGAATCTGATATAGCTCTTATTACTAAGAAGGGAATATTACACAAAAAACATACTTGAGCAATTGCTGCACCTTCCATCTCAACACATAATGCATTAAATTTATTATTAATCTTAGAACCCATTTTTTCTTCTGTTATAAATATATCTCCTGATGAAATAGTACCTATTACTACATTTGTATCCATTTTAATTGTTCTTGCAATCTCAATTAATTTTTTATCACAATTAATATACTTACCAACATTAGGAATTAATCCTTTTTCAAAATTAAGCGGTGTTAAATCATAATCATGTTGAACAAGATTGTCTGCGACTACTATATCGCATTTATTTATATTTTTAGATATTGATCCTGCAACTCCTACGTTTAATATATAATCAACTTTCATATTATCTATTAATACTTGTGTAGTTCTTGCAGCATTAACCTTTCCCATACCTGATTCAACTAAATAGCAAATAACATTTTCATATCTACATTCATAAATAACAAGTTCATATAACTTATGTTCTATAATTGTATCAAATATTTTTTTTGTTTCATCTAGTTCTTCTTTTAGTGCGAATATAATACCTATCTTTTTCATAACATTACCTCTCAAACAACAATATTGTATCATATTTTCCAACTTATTTTTATAAATCATACTAAAAAAGATAGATTAATTAGTCTACCTTATCACTTTTTTAAAATATCTATTATTTCACCAATATACATAGTATGAATATCAGAATCACTATATAGCTTTTCTTTTATATCACTTGGTATAGAATTAATATCCATATCTTGTGAATACAACTTCTTGCACACTAATGTTTCTTTTGCTTCTTTAAATGTAGTTGTATTATCTAAGAATTCTATATTCAATTTAGTCATACTAATCTTATCTTTATCTCTACCCGATACACTACCTAGTATTCCTAAATCTTTCTTATATTCATCACTATAAAAACTTACAGTAAAGTATTCATTATTATCAATTAATTCATGCGTATAGCGACTCTTTCTAACAAATACTATAACTACTTCTTTATGCCATAAAGTACCAAGTGTACCCCAACTAATTGTCATAGTATTATATTTATTTTTATCACCTGCTGTAAGCAAAGCCCAATCTTTATTAAACTTCTTAAATATATCTACATTATAATCATCTATTTTCATAATCTATTCCTTTCTAATTTTACCAAATTCATCTAATGAAGCATTAATACTCCAACTATTTATATCATTAATTACTCTTAATTTATCATCTCCTTCTAATACTTCTGTTTTAGAATCTTTTTGTAGTGCAGGAATAATATAATATTCCATAGAACCGTCTTTATTTAGATTTACTTTAAATAGTGCGGTATCAATAGTTTCATTATTGAATAAGAAATTACCTAAATTATATATAATTGGTTTATCATTATATATTTCAGCTCCTTGTAATGTGTGAGCATGATGTCCCACAACCATATCAGCTCCAGCATCTATATATGCATGCGCACTACTAACTTGTTCTTCTTCTAACTCATGTGAATTCTCACGACCAAAGTGTATGATTGGTATTACATAATCTGATTTACTTCTTAATTCTTTTATTAAGTTAATCATATCAGTTGGGTCGTAGCACCTAAATACTCCTCCACTATCACTAGTTGCACCTGAAGTCATTATATTTTTTTCAGCTCTAGACGCGGAAACAAAAGCTATCTTATAACCATTGATTATAAAGTAATAAGGTTTCTTTGCTTCTTCTATATTGTGTCCTGCACCAATATGTGGAATCTTATACTCATTAAATGCATCAAGCATATCATTAAATGCGTCTAATCCATAATCATACACATGGTTATTAGCTAGAGTAACCATATCTACTCCCATTTCATCATATATAGATAGCCTTTCAGGTTTAGCTCTAAAAGTATACATCTTATTTGGAAGTGCAGTACCTCTATTACTTACTGTAAACTCAGAATTAGCAATCATTATATCACTAGTAGTCATTATTTTAAGCATGTTCTCACCTAATACACCATTAATTCCTCCACGAGAATCATAATAAGGCATAATAAACCAATTATCTGCAAGTGATACATCTCCAACAAAACTTATAGTACTTGTATCTTTAGAATCTACTATTTTGACATTATCCATATTATCATATGCTTTATTATATAAATCATTTAATACTATATAAGAATTATTAGTAGCTTCATGCCACATACTTTTATCATATTCTTTACTTTCAAGTAGTTTATCTAACTTTTTTAAAGATCCTTTATAATTAGTATCTACCCACTTAATAAAAGAGATATCTATATCTTCATCTTTTAACTTAGTTGATATCTTACTAACTAAATCAATCTTTCTAACACTACTCTTACCTTTATCCTTATTAGATTTACTAAACAACAATAACATACTAATTAATATAACAATTACTACTATAAATATAACTAATCCAATTTTAACACTTTTCTTTAATCTTCTTTTCATACATCATCCAACTTTACAACAATAGTATAACATACATTTAAAAAAGTAACAAAGCATAATTTCTTGTTACTTTCATACTAAATTTATAATATTTTCTTTAACTCTTTAATATGAGTTATTCTATTTTTATAATTACTATTCCTATTTCTATAATCTATTAATATAGACTTTATACCAGAGTCATTAGCACCTTTAATATCTATGTCAATATTATCTCCAATCATAATAACATCTTCTTTATTAGTATTACCTGTTATATAAAGATAGCCATCGGTATTAGGTTTAGCTTTAACTTTATCTGTTCCAACTACTTCTTTAAAATATTTTAATAACCCAGTATTTTTGAGTCTATTTGCCTGACATTCACTAAACCAATTAGTAAGTACATATAGTTCATATTTATTATATAAATACTGTAAAACATCATCAGTACCATCTGGTACATAATGGACCCAATTATTACTAATTATTTCTAAAAGTCTATTAATGAAATCTATACTATAATTAGCATTCATATCCTTATTTATAAAATCAAGCAAGTCCTTTTTATTATACACTCCAGCACATGCTTCATATTTACCAATAGATTCATATAGTTTCATTCCATCTTCATAAGTGCCATTCATAGCACGGCCATAATCATATAAATAACTATCATCATACATCATTAATGTATTATCTAAATCAAATATTATCTTCCTCATACCTAAATTATACTAAAATAATATAAAAGAAGCAATACAAGCTTCTTAATAAACCAAATATCTACTGTAAAATCTATATCACCTTCAATCTATATAAAGTATAGATTAAAAGTGTTAAGAATAAATGGAAAATGTGTTAAAGAAAGGTGAAATTATTTTTTAAGCTTCTTTATCTCTTTTCTTAATACTTTTACACTTTTCTTATCTTTAGAATTATCTAATACCATATTCATTCTACTCACAAATAAATCATTATTTAGTATTAGTGGAAATTCTTGAATAATAGCTCTTATACTCATACGATAAAATACACTATCTATAAAGTCATTCAAATAATTATTTATATCCTCATCTGTTGATGTATGACTTAATAGTATTATAGGATCAAGAGCAATACTAGTTTTAATTATATATTTATATCTTTCAATTGCACTTTCATCTAATTTATTTAATTTCTTATTATTTACTCTTTTTAAAAACTCTTCTTTATAAAAATTATAATGCTCTTGTTTATTATTACCACTATTTAATATAGTTAATATCTCATTAATAATATCTATACGTTCATTAGTATATTCATCTTCTATATCCTTTACATCTTGTAAGATTATACCGATATTATTAATTTCTGCATCATCAAACATATAATTACAGTTTTCAACTATATATCTTAAATGGATTAAATCACCAATTTCTATAAATGCATTACCATATTCTTTAGATACATTTGAATTAAATATCAATCCCTGTACAAATTTAAAATCCTCATAAGTTTCATAATCATCTGTTATCATTTTATACTCCTATTTCTCTAACTCTCTATATATTTCCATATAGTTTTTTACTGGAATAAACTTTATTTTATCTTTAACATCATTTGGTACTTCATCTAGCGAATCTATATTATCATAAGGTATAAACATAGTATTTATATTGTTAATTAAGGCTCCTACACATTTTTCTTTAATACCCCCTACTGGAAGAATATTACCACGAAGTGTAATCTCACCCGTCATCGCAATATGGGAATCTATCTTCATATGACTAAACGCACTTATTATAGATGAAGTTAAGGCAACTCCTGCACTTGGTCCTTCTTTACTAACTGAACCACTTGGTATATGAATATGAATATCATTATTGATTAAATCTTCATATCTTATATTAAACTTCTTATAATTAGCTTTAATATAACTTAGTGCGATAGATGCACTTTCTTTAATTACATTACCAAGTAAACCAGTAAGAATAAGTTTACCTTTTCCTTTATAATAATTTACTTCTATAGGTAATATATCACCACCATATGATGTACAAGATAATCCATTTACTACCCCTACTTGTGATACTAATCTATTACTTTTAAAATTTCTTGCTTTACCAAGATAATCAATTAAATTATTACTATCTATCTTTATATCATTAATATCTATATTATCTTTTAAAACACTAGTTACTACTTTTCTACATATCTTAGATATATTTCTTTCTAAACTTCTAACACCACTTTCCATAGTATAGTTCCTAATAATATTAAGTATTGTATCATCATTAATACTTATATCTATATTATGTTCTTTAAGTATACTTGGAACTAAATAATTACGAGCTATATCTAACTTCTCATATTCTGAATAACCATCTATTTTAATTATTTCTAATCTATCAAGCAGTGGTGTAGGTATATCATCAATACTATTTGCAGTTAATATAAATAATACTTTAGATAAATCTACTTCTTCATCGATATAATTATCTACAAATGTACTATTTTGATTACTATCAAGTATAGATAATAATACAGATATTGTATCTCCTTTATAAGTTTTAGGCATCTTATCTACTTCATCAATAAGAATAACTGGATTCATTACTTTAGCCTTAATTAAACTAGATATAATCTTACCATAAGTAGCATTTACATAACTACGCATATGGCCTAGTATTTCAGCCTCATCAGTAATACCTGCAACACTTATCTTAATAAATTTTCTATTAATACTTTGCGCAATAGCCTTAGATAGGCTTGTCTTACCTACTCCAGGAGGACCTACTAAACATATTATTGGACTATTAATATTAGGATTATTCTTTTTAACTGCCAAGTATTCTATTATTCTATCCTTTACTTCATCTAATCCAAAATGAGTACTATTAAGTTTATCACTTATTAATCTTAAATCAGTAATATCTGTAGTATACATTCCCCAAGGTATATTAATTAAAGCATCTATATAACTTCTAATACTACTTATATCAGGAGATATTTCAGGAATACTTTCTAATCTATTAATCTCTTTATTAATCTTATCTTTTATATTACTTGATGCATTAATACTATCTAATTTTTTTCTTAATTTATTAATTTCTTCTGCTTTATAAGAAAAGTCCCCAATCTCCTCTTTAATTACCTTTAACTTTTCTTTTAATATATATTCTTTTTGATTATTATCTAATATTCCTTTTACCTTTATATCTAAATCTTTTTCTATTTCATACAATTCTTTTTCTTTATATATATCATATATAAGCATCTCACTTCTTTTAATCAAATCAAGTTCGTTTGCATACTCACATATTCTATTCTTTTTTAAAGGCATATAATTAACTATTATATCTATCATTTTTGATAATGAGTTAATATTATCTATTCTTGATAATACACCATTACTTATAGTAGGTACACTATCTATACATTTTTTAAGTTCATACTTTATCTTTCTTGTAATTGCAGTTATATAATCATTATCTATATTATCATTAATCTCAGTAATAGATGCTTCTATTAGTTCATCTACTTTAATAAATTCTAATACATTTACTCTTCTAATACCTTCAATTGTAACTCTAGTATTCCCACTAGGAAGAACTATTTTATTCTTTATTATACCTAGTACTCCTATCTTCTTTAGATTAGTTATATCAGTATCATTACTATTAAAACAATTGCAGACTAATATATTATTATCATGAAATATAGTAGATAATTCAATTAATGATTTACTAGTGTCATCACCAAACTCAAGTCTAATTTCATTATTAGGAAGTAGTACTAACCCCTTTAATATAATTACTGGTAAATTCATACTCCACCTCCTGAAATTTGCTTTTTATTATACACATTTGAATATGCTTTGTAAATGATATTTGCAAATTTTAGCAGAAAAAAAGAAGATTAATCTTCTATACCTTGTGATACTCTAATCTTAGTTTATCAGCTATTGTTACCATGAACTCAGAATTAGTTGGTTTAGCCTTATCAATATCAACACTATGACCAAATAATTCTTCCATTAAATCCCAATCTCCACGGTTCCAACTTACCTCAATTGCATGACGTATCGCACGCTCCACTCTTGATACAGTTGTATCAAACTTAGTAGCAAGTTCTGGATATAATTCCTTAGTAATACCGCCTATTACATCAGGTCTATCAAATATAATCTCTACTCCATCTCTTATATATTGATATCCTTTAATATGTGATGGAATACCTAAATCATGTAGTGTCTTTGTAATAGATGATTTTAAGTTATTAGTGTGTAAATCTATTACTTTACCTTCTTTTACATTATTTAGTTGTAATATTCTTTTTTCTAAATCTTCTAAATCAAATGGTTTTAAAAGATAATATTTAACTCCGTACTCTGATACTTGTCTTATAACATCCATAGCATTATAACTAGTCTCAACTATAATTTTCTTATCTAGTCCTTTATTCTTTAACTCTTCAAGTACCCAAAGTCCATCTTTATTAGGCATAACAAGATCAAGTAAAACTACATCATAGTCATCGTGCTGCTCAATTAGTTTTACGCCTTCTAATCCATCACTAGCAACATACTTAACTTCAATCTCACTACTATCACTAAAATATTCTTTTACTGCTTCAACTAACTGCTCATTGTCATCAATCATTAACAATCTAGTTTTCTTCATGTTATCCTCCTATCAATTACATCTACATTATACAACAATAAAATTATCATCTCTAGAGTATATTTTAGCTAGTTTTGTCGAATTAGTTTTTGGGGCGCAAAAAAAGTTATTAATTACTACTTAACAACTTCATCATTTTTATTACTTCTTCCTTACTACAACTAGATTTACCAACCATAAATCCATCAAGCACACTAATATCTAGTAAATCACTTAAGTTATCTGCATTAACACTTCCCCCATAAATTATGGAAGCATTAACTAGAGTCTCATTTAGTACCTCTTTAATATAACTTACTGCATCAATTATATCAGACTTACTTAATGTATCACCAGTACCTATTGCATATACTGGCTCATACGCAATTATAATTCTATCACACTTAATACCTTTAAGTCCATCAATAATTTGTTTTTTTATCACTTTTTTACTATTACTTGACACTTTATCATCTAAAGACTCACCAATACACATAATTGGTATCATATTATTATCTATTACAGTTTTAATTTGCTTATTAACTATTTCATCAGTAATATTTAAATACTTCCTACATTCACTATGTCCAACTATTGCATAGCCTGCCCCCAACTTTTTAGCATGAAGTGCAGAATTACATCCAGTATATGCACCACTAGACTCAAAGTATACATTCTGAATGCCAATATTCTTATACTTATTAATAAAGTATGGAATATATATAGCCTCAGGACAAATAATTACATTATCATTATCTTCAACACTTTCAATAAATTCTTTTACACAAATAGGTTCCATATACATTTTCATGTTTAATACAAGTAATTTATTTTTCATGGAAACCTCTTTTAAAGATATCTTTAGCCCTTCTAAAGAAAGTTCTTTTCTCATTTATATTTCTTCCTTTTAAAGCAAGATTATAAACATCTAATACTTTTTCTGCATAATATTTAGCAGAGTATTGATTAGATGAAAGAAGTGCTTGAGTACCTAATTTTTTACAGTGTTCTTTATCACTCATTAATTTAACAATAGAACTTTTATACTTCTTTTTATCTTTAAATAAGTAACCATCAACACCTTCTTTAATAACTGTATTAAATGCATCATCATCAAGAGCCACTACAGGAAGTCCAGCAGCCATAGCCTCAATTACAGTAAGGCCTTGTGTTTCAGTATGTGATGCAGTTGCAAAACAACTAGCCAAATGATAATAATTAGGTACATCATTCCATGGCACTTTATCTGTAAATATTACATTATCCCCTAGTTTTCTTGCTTTTTTCTTAAGTTCATCTAAATCAGGTCCACCACCAACTATTAGTAATTTACACTTCTTATTCTTTCTTACTAAACTAGCATGATTATCAATTAGAAAATCGATACTTTTCTCTTTCGCAATACGACCTACAAATAGTATTACAAAGTCATCATCTTTTATATTATATTTATCTTTTAAACTACTTACCTTCTTAAAATCAATGTTTTCTTTATAGAATCTTTCAACCTCTATACCAGTAGGAATAATATGTACATTACGACCATACTTATATTTCTCTTTAAATAAATCATAAGTCTTCTTAGTTGGTACAATTAACTCAGTAACAGTCTTATCACAATAAAACTTAGTAAAATATTCAACTATCTTTTTACTAGTAGAATCAAAGTGTCCTTTAGTTATATAATGCACATAATCTTCATACATTGTGTGATATGTATGAACTATAGGTATATCTAATTGTTTAGCCATAATACGCGCAAACGTACCTATTCCAAACTCAGTATGAGAATGAATGATATCTAAGTTCCATTTTTTTATTTTATTAATAGCCTTTATTGGATATATACCACTTAATCTATAATCATATATTCCCGTTGGAATACCTGGAATCCTAATAATATTCTCCTTACCAAAATCATAAGATAATATATCATTATTAACTGTAACTATATATACCTCATGACCTAACTTACGTAAAGCATGTTCTAACATTAATATACTGGTCGCAACACCATTTATATGTGGTGCGTATGTATCTGTAAAAAGTCCTATTCTCACTACTAATCCTCCTTTTATCTACCATTATTGTATCACACTTTTATATTTAATGAAAAGAAAATGCCAAGATAACTTGACATAAATTTACATTACACTAATTTATTAATTTAATTTAGTAATATCAGCAGATTTGTTAAGTTCTAAGACAGGACGAACACATCCTAAATTATATAACAAATTTCCTTCACCTAAATCACCAACACCACGCATAAACCACACAAATGATGTATCATAATACTGACTCATTGTCCAATAACTGTAATTACTATTATATACCCAGCTTGGTGTATCATCTGGTTTATTATACCAACAAGATCCAGTACATTGTTTTGAACTTTCACCATACCCCAAATTATCTATTAAATCTTCAAACATAATCAATCTTGCAGTTGCTGTGTCACCTGATTTAACTGCGGTATTCTTCCAAGCATCTACTACTTGTTTTACTGTAGATGTTGAATAATCAGTTGTGCTACCATATTGCACTTGACCATATCCATTTGATTCTGAAATACTAATACCTGTTAAATTTAAGTTATCCATTTCTGTTTTAGTAAGTGCATTTTCTTTTAATAGTTTAACCGTATCATTTGTAGTATCAGTATCTTCTATTACATAGTATGTAACACCATTATATGATACATGGTCTCCTACAGAGTATACTGTGTATGAAGGAGTAACTGGTTCTGGAGTTGAACTTTTATTATCTCCATAATGATATTCTACACTTCTTCCATCTACTGTACAACCATCAAGATATACAGATGAATCACTGTTAAGTTGAGTTGTAGTACATACTACTTCATTACCAGAGTATTCAATAGTTAGTTGTGATACTTCTGTTGGAAAACTTCCTGTATCTAGTAAATATCCTGCAACAGCTAACTCAATAGATCTACCATATGCATCAATACTTCTCTTATCTGCAGAAATACGTGCTTTTCTAATTATATTCATAACTAGAGGGGTTGCTATTAATGCAATTATTGCCATAATTACTAATACTGATATCAATTCAATAAGTGTAAATGCATTCTTCTTCTCTTTCATATATAATCCTCCTACAGTACTAATTATATCACAATTACCACTCTATGTAAATGTTTTTGTAATATTTTTCTATTAAACTTTTACTAGAGGTGTTATTAAATGAAAAAAAATAATAGTAATAATAATAAAATTTGGTTTAAAAACTTGCAAAAAGTAAGGGAAGCAAAAGGTTACACACAAGTTAAACTTGCAATGAAAATAGAAATAAGCCAACAAAGCATAACTTATTATGAAACTGGGACGCGTGTTCCATCATTAGAAATTGCATACAAATTAGCAACCGCTTTAAATACAACAATTGATTACTTAATTGGAAACAATGATAATATAATTAATCAATACTACAGTTTAAGTAATAAAGATAAAGAAGCAGTTCATATGGTTATCGAAGGATTATCAAATAAAGGAAATAGTAACTGACTAATTTCGTTTTCTTTATATTTATTTCTAGAGTCAATAATATATTTTTGTTAATGATTAATATTTCATTATCCATTGCTTATTATAGAATAAGGCAAACAATTTATATTGTAATAGCTCAAATTGCTGTTTTTGTTCAAAGTCGCAATTTGCGACCTTGAAGATAATATATCAATTTCATAATTTGTAAGTTGAAAACAAAACGAATCTGGAAATCTATTTATATTTCTTTTAACAACTTCATTTCACATTAGAACAACCTTTTGAAGTCGATTATTTATACTAACTAATTCTAAAACAATATCTTTCTGAAAAGTTTTCATGATTATTCTTTACTGCCTCATACATTTTAACTTTTTCTCCTTAATTAGCACTTATAAATTCAATAGTTCTAATATCTTAACCAAATATTTCGTATCATGAAACTCATTAATTGCAAAACTCTTTTTACCTAAATCTTTAAAACTCGCACCACACGTATAAAATAATTTCCTATCTAATATAATAAATCTATCATGAAATGAATCATCATTTATGAATGTTATATTACTATACTGACTTTCATATTTTTCTAATAATATATCATCTATATTTTTAGATACAATTATTATCTTTTTATCTATATTTTTTAATATATCTAATAACTCTTTGCCAGCATAATTATCTATTATAATTATTTCATCTTCTGCTCTGTCTAATATATCTAAAAGTAATGAATATGCATCATACATTTGTCCCTCGAAAAACAACTTACTAATTTCTTTTTCTTTAAAATTATCAAGTGTATTTTCAAGAATCAATAATCTATTCTCATGATTAATTAATATTTCATTATTATTAATAATACTATTAGAAAAATACCTCCGCATTTTTACAAATGCATCTATAATTTGAATATTCACCTTAACTGCTATATCACTTTTTAATAGGCCAGATAACATCATTATACCTTGTTCCGTTAATGCATAAGGTAGATATTTTATATTATAGCCCCTTAAATTATTATTTTTGTTTAAGGTCACAAATTGTTATGAACCCAATTTCTTGGACAAGAGAAATGAGGTTTAATTATGAAGAAAATAGATTATGAAAAAAAGTTAGAAATTTATAATAAAGTTAAAGAAAAAGTGT